>JANNJZ010000195.1:0-20707 GCA_031396065.1 Pyrinomonadaceae bacterium
CACCGCCGACGCGCATCGACGCGGGCGCGGCCGTCGGCAGTGGGTCAATCGGCGACGAAGTTCCACCTCGCTCGACCGGACGCCCGTCGGCGTTGCGCCGCCAGCCTGGACTTACCCTTCAAGAACCGGATCAGGCCTTGGGCCCTGGGGCGGCTGCCCACGCAGTTGAACAACCGGATCGAAGAGCTGCTGCCCCCACAAGTGGCGCCCCGTCGGCTGAAACCGATCGGCCTGAGCCGGCACGACGACGAGCCAAGCCCACGGCCCGCCTGAGCATCGCGGCAAGCATGCCGCCAATGCTCAGGCAATGAGCGACAACCGCCATCACCGCCGTGCACGCCGCGTCCATCAGGTTCGCCATGCCCGCGATGCTCGGCCGCCTTGCGCCTCAGCTCAAGAGGCGTCGGCTGGACGCTTGCCGCAGCGCTCGCTGTAGACGACAGCATAGAAGCGTGCTTTGACTAGCGCCTCGGTGTCGCCGGTAACAGCTTCGCGCACGTGCGAGAGTTGGTCCAAAGCTTTGCGTCCTTCAAAACTGCCGTGGCGTGTGGTGCCGCGGTTGGCGCGGCTGACCTGGCGAATACGTTTATCGAGACTCTTGCGGGCTTTCTCCTGATCGAGGTAGACGTAGTCGGTGATGATTGTATGCCGAAAGTTCAAAGCGGGATTGAAGGTAAGGACCCGCATACAATCGGCAAAGATGTAAGGCTGGGGCGGCACAAAAAGCGAAATGACGGCGGCGGGATACTTGCCGTGCATTACAAAATTGCCGTCGCCAGCGATGGTTTCTAGTGATAGATAATCGCGCACGTCGCGGCCGGGCCGATTGGGGAGCATAGGAGCAATATTGGCATTCTGTCGATGGCCGAGATAGACGGCTTCCCAGAGTTCTTCTCGAGTGAAGCGCTTCAGTCGCAAGGGGCTTTGTTGTTCGATAAGCCTGAAAGTTTTATCGGCTTCCTCGATAGCGTGTCGTTCGTCGGCGATCGTGCGGCGGGTGATACGGTCGTTGCTGGTCTCGCTAAGGGTTTGTGCCAGGGCTTTTATCAATCCGAGTTTGCCACGTAAGGCGAGTTCTCGTTTGAGAGTGGGAAAGAAATGGCCCAGGCCTTTGCGACTTTCATCATTGCGATGTTTGACGGGTACGCGCACCCAGGCTGAAAGCGTGTGCTGCTTGAAGGCGCCGCCCATGGCCGCGTCCTGGTAAAAGCAAGTGCCCATCATGTGCATCAGGCTTGCGTGTGGGTCAATGTTCTCTTCGTCGCGTGCGCGAAGATGGCGTTGGACGGCGCGGCCAGGATCGGGACTTACGGACAAGCGAAACTGGATTATGGTATCGGCGGGCTTTCTTGAAGCGAGCAGTCGAGCGAGTTCATCGATGCGGCCTTCGATTAGGTGGGCCTCGTCGAAGATGGTGTGGTTAAGAGCTACGTGATAGGCCCTGGTGTAACTGCCGTCGGTGTGACGGAGCTGGTCGCCGGCGAGGTCCATGATGGAAGAGTCGCGGCGTCGACCGGCAGGTTTCGAGAGTAGCTTGATTTGGGTCTGGTCTTGCTTACTGCGAGCGTCGGCCTTATCGGAAGGCATTTGTGCCAGGTCCCGCTTGGCGCGTCGAGCAACGGGAACAAGCCGTATTCCGACGGCCAGGCCGATGGCTGCGATTAGGACGGCTGCGGCAAGGGTGATGATGGTTGAAGTATCCACAGGGGCTTATCTTCTCCACTGGTTCATTTATTTGCTGACGTTGCGAAGTAGCCAGGGGCGCTCTTTACGATCGGTCGGGAGCGAGTGGCGGTGACGTGAAGGCGTGACCAGCGCGGCTATCTGGTGCTGCAACCAGAATGGGCGGCGACCCATGCGGACAAAGTTAAAGAAAGCGACTGAGACGACGGTACTAATGATCGTGGTCCAGATTTCCAGCGGGAAGCGAAGCAGTTTGAGATTGAAGAAAAAAGGTAGGGCGTAGGACAGGAGCACAATAGCAATAACAAACTTCCAGTCAGTGTCCCTGACACCGAAGCGCACTACAGGCAGATAAATTTGCGAGCGTATGGGTCTTTGGCGCATCGGATTGTCTAACCTTCCTCTTGGTCGTCACTCCTTAAATATCGCGTCCCTTCGACCGGGCCAGTCCCGGCGCAAACTGTCTTTTGATGCTTCCGGGAGTTTCGGAAGTCGGCGCGTACGGGAGACAGAATTCGCCGTTCGTTTGATAGAGCTGGCCCGGTTGTGCCCGCGTGAGGCTTCTCAATTATTGAGATCCGTATCGAGGTTCACGGCATTACCTTGCGAGAAGGCGTAAACGAGACTTGCGACGGAGCCGAAGGCCATACAGAAACCGCCGCCGAGTGCTTGCTTGGTCCAGTTTTTCTCGGTCATGTAGTTGACTGCGGCCCAGGCGATGCCGCCTACGCCGAGAAGAAACAGGAGGTTTCGTCCCCACTTGACGATTTCGCGGACGCCATTGCCGAGGGTCTGATCGTTGCCGCCGAAGATGGTGCCGCCCGAAGGTCCCTGGGCCATGGTGCCAACGGCCGTTAGGCTGATGATGGCGGCGATGGCGATCACAGGCGCAAGCGTGTTAACGACAATGCTTGCTTGGATCAGTCGTCTGCTGGTGCGAGCTGCGCGTGATCGGGTTAAGAGGTCTTGATCAATTTGGACTGTGTTGGTTTGCGCGCCAAGCCAGGCGCCGAGTTTGCGTTTCATTTCTTTTACTCCTGAGATAGATAGTTTCGGGTTCGAGTTTTGGATTTGCCGATCGAGGTTGCCGTTGGCTTCCTCTGGCGGCGACTCGGTGAGGCTTGCAAACAAGGACTGTGCCATAAGGCATGAAGCAAGAAAGGGTGCGGCACCGGTCTTGCTAAGAGTCGGCTGGGAGGCTCGGACCTATCATGCACATCAAGAAACATCTTCCTTTGAATTTAGCGGTATTCATGCTGGCTGCGATGCTTTGGCAGGCTGAAGTGCAGGCTCAAACGGCACAGAGAAAAGAAGCGGAGCGGGCTGTCGATCGCGGTGCCAAACGGAGGGGGGGTGTTAGCAAACGCAAACACCGGCGTTTTAGACCTAACACCCTGATGAGGGCAAGAGCGAGGTTGTACGAGCCTTACATTGCTGCGGCGGCTCAGAAGTATGGCGTCGATCCGCGAGTGTTATGGACGTTGGCGTATTTAGAGACTCGCTTTCGTCCGGAGCTGGTATCACCTAAGAAAGCTCGGGGTTTGATGCAATTCATTCCAGGGACAGCGGCGCGCTTTAATTTGAGGAATCCGCATGATGCGCCTGCCTCTATTGATGCGGCGGCTCGTTATGTGCGGGCACTGACAGCGCAGTTTGGTGGCCGGCTGGATTTGGTTTTGGCGAGTTACAACGCCGGCGAAGGCGCGGTTGAGTGTTACAGGTCGGGGCGCACGCTAAGGACTTCGGGCGGGAAGGTGATCAATCCGCGGGCAGTCAAGACTTCCGGGGTTCCTCCTTATGCCGAGACGCAGTCATACGTGAGAAGGGGCTTACTGGTATTTTCGCGGGTCACGTCGGCTAGGGTATTTAACCCTGAGTTAATAGCAGGGACTAGGACATTACAATCTCCTGCGATGAATATCTCGCTGGGTGAACAGCGGGTTATTGATAATGAGTTGCATGGCTTGGGGGGGGTACCGGCGACGGTCCTTTACTCAGGATTGAAGCAAACGGCGGTGGGCTTTGATTCTGGTAACGAGGTGGCTTTGGCGGGCGTTCCTAAAGTACACGGGGCCGCAGGCACGCAATTTGAAGTGGTGTATTTCGACGTGAACTCAGGGGTGCGGTATTTTGTAATGAATGGTCAGATCGTCAAGCCAATGGAGACATCTGTTCGGGAGGACGATGTTGTTGGCGCCGAGACTGGAGGTAATAGTGAAGCGACAGGCCAACATCGTGTTGCGAAGTCTTTTTATATTAGTGCTGGCGGGGAGTAAAGATTTGTGCCGGCACTTAAACTTCATCCTTTTCAAAGGGAAGCATGTGTTTCCTTATGGGAAGTGGCGCGACGCGCGCGAGCGAAAAAGGAGGCTGGCGGGTCGGGCGAGCGTTGCGTTGTATCGCAGCCAACAGGGGCTGGCAAGACAATTGAGGTTCTCGCCTTCGTTCGAGCAACGGCAGTTCGGTGGAAATGGCGGGCGCTCGTTGTTGAGCCGTTTAAGAAGCTAGTAGGCCAGACTAAAAAGCGAGCGGCGAAGTACACTCCAGAGATCATTGTCGGAACAATAGTAGGTGGTAAGTGTGAGATGGCAGGCGTTGATTTAGTAATTTCAACGGCTGCCTCTTTGCATAAGAAGAGGCTGGCAAAAATTCCACGCGATGCGTTTGACCTGGTGGTTGTGGATGAAGGTCATCACGGAGCTGCGGAGTCTTACAAAGCGATTCTCGATCATTTTGCTCCAGCCACACTGATGGTTGCAGTTACGGCGACTTACGTGCGCGGTGACGGAATTAGCATTGCCTCGGCGGAGTATTTCTCTTCGGTCGTTGTGTATCACACGATTGGGCAATTGACTCAGAGCGGATATTTGGCTCCGGCCAGCGGCTATTACAAGCATACAGGGTTAAGGCTTGAGAATGTTCCGATCAGGAAGGGTGACTATGACGAGCGGAAGTTGGCTCATGCGGTAAATATTCCTGAGCGTAACAGGATGGCGGCAGAGGCTTGGCATGAATGGGCGGCGGGTCGTTCGACGATTGTGTTTTGTGTAAATGTGGACCATGCAAAGGACATGGCGGAAGTTTTTAGAGAGCAAGGGATCCCTGCGGCTGCCGTTTGGGGGAAGATGGATGAGGGTGATTATGACCGAATCATGGTGGATTTTGAAGCTCGTCGGCTTTTGGCGTTGGTGAACTGCAGGTTACTGGTGGAGGGGTTTGACGCGAAGTTTGTGTCTGCGGCGATTTTGGCACGGCCAGGTACGGAGAGTGCGGGCGCGGTGCTTGGGCCACAAATGATTGGTCGTGCATTAAGAACAGATGAGGCGTCCGGAAAAAAGGATGCGGTAATTATTGAATTGATGGATGAGAAGATTTTGTCAGGCAAGGTCCGTGGATCTGAGAGGGATTTATCGAGTCTTTTGGGATTGGGTTACGGCATTTCGAGAGGTGAGGTAGAGGCGAGTGGTGGATTTCTTCATGAGAAGGCGTGACGGCATCAGGTTGAGAAGGGTTGGAGGGAAAGGTTGAATTTGATTGAAGGGTTGCGAACTGTGGATGCGGTAACGAAGACCTTTGACATTATTGAAAGAGTCTCACGAGTTTCTCAGTTCGCTTGGATACCCTTGGGTATGAAAAGTCTTTACATGGGGCTGGCAGACGGTGATTTTATTGAGGTAGTTGCTGAAACGGAAACTTACTTTGAAGTACGAGCTGTCGAGGACCAGGAGTTGAATTTTATTGGTTCGGGGCCTACGTGGAAGGATGCAATTGCAATAGCTGATAGCTGGCTGAGAAGGCACGGGGTGAACGATACGCTTTCTCGTAGGGATCAAGGTTGGCGAACGAAGGAAGCAAAATCGGGCCAGGTATATCTGGCGCATTTATTGACAGGTTTGCCGAAAGAGTTTTTGAGCTCGCTAAAGAGAGGTCAGGTTAGTGACCTAATAACATCGGCGCGGGCGCTCTTGTTGCCGGTTGAGTCTATTACGTTGGGCGAATCTGAAAAAGGTGCTGGTGGAGCTGGCTTGTTGGGTAGGGAAAGTGGCGTTGGTTTGGAAGGTGGCCAGGATTGGCATCGATGGCAATTTCAATTGCGTTGATAGGAAGGGGGGTGTTAGCGATCGCTAACAGCGTAATTGTTGAAAGTGTCATTCCCGTACCTGGGTAGTGGAGTTTTCTGGGTTGATCGCGACCTGATTGATTTGGCACAGGGTTTGTTGAGGATTTGGCTCGCCAAGAGTTTCTTGGCATTCCTGCCTTTGAAGATCGTGGTTGAAATCGAAGATAGCAACATAGGAAATTATGAGCAGACATGAAGATTTGGTAGTGGCCTCAACAGATGACGAGCTTCCATCTGAACTGCGTGATCTCCTGGCTGATTTGGAAAGTGATAGAGGTGTTCAATTGGCTTTGGAGGTCCCTGAGAGGCGAGAAGCGGTTGTGAGCAATGGCCGTCAGGTAATTCAAGCAGATGCTCGCGAGGTGAGAACAATAATTCCGGAGGCTCCGCATATGAGTAGCTCGCAGGGTGTTGCACCCTCAATTGTTTATCGTGATTCATCGGACGTGCGGACTATCTTGAGCCTCACGTTTTCAATGATGATCATGGCTGTTCTTTTGGTCGCGAGCGGTGTGGGCAATGTCTATCAGTATTTACGTCGGCCGGATCGAATTGTGATTGATGGCGGTAGTGGGCGGGTGCTTTCAATTAACAATCGTAATTACGGTCGCGAGGACGGGATTGAGTTTGGTCCTGAGAAGCTTACGGCCCAGGACAAAGTCTATTTGACGAACGAATTTGTGAAGGCGGTCTATCAGGTAGATCCGGCTACCAGGCCTCGGGATATGGAAAAGGCTTTTCGGATGATGGTTCCGGATAGCGCGGTGAAGTTTTCCAAGTGGATCAAGGAGCATGGGATCTTGGATCAGCAAAAGGCCGAGAGTTGGCAAACGGTCTGGAATCCGATGGATGTTTCGGTTGATAAGAACGATCCGTATACGGTGACTGTTATTGGTAAGCAGGACATTACGAAGGTGGTAGGGGGCGTTACGATCACTGAAGCGAGGCAATTGCGATTGACTCTTAAACTGGTTGCTGATGGTACTGGCCGGGCTGATCGTAATTTGCGATCGGGATTCCTGGTTGCTTCTTTGGACTATCAGGAGCTGAACGATCCGATGAATAAAGGCGCCGCGCAGGAGAATGGGGCAGCGAAGCCTTCGGCCGCTAATGGGGGTTCGATTACGCCGGTGACGGCTCTACAGAACTAATAATTTGGGTTGAGAAACGGAGTAGTTTCAAATGGCTAACATAAACTTTCGTAAGCGCACCCACCTGGTGAGCATCATTTTGCTTTTATTGGTTCTGTCCGGATTGGTGTTGGGCCAGACGCGTACGAAACACGTTGAAAAGCCTTTGCAGGGGCGAAAGGAAGGCGTGCCGGCAGCGAAGCCGTCGCCTTCAGCGAGTCCGATGGTTCCGGTTGCTTTAGTGAGCAATTCTCAACCCGAGTATATGTCGGGCGAGGCGAATGTAGCGGTCAAGGGCAATCAGAATCCGATCATTCGTCTCGGTTTGGCTCAGAACGGTGTGAATGTTATCGAGTTTCCAGCGGCAGATTCTTTTTTCATGATCCATCCAGGGAATTCGGAGTTGGTTTCTTTTGACGAGGAAACGGCGAAGCGAAGCAAGCGATCGCTGGTCCTGCGTCCGGGGGTGGCGTTTGTGGCGCCGCCGGTTGGGTCTTCAACGAAAGGTCCTTCGGCATCGATTAGTGTGCAGATGCAGTCGGGTGTTGTTGTGACGTTTTTGATCTATCCGGTTAGAGAGCTTTCGCAGAACGCGCATCGCTGTGTGGTGATGTACAACCGCGAGGAAGTGGTTGCGGCCAGGAAGATGGCGGGCTTGGCGGTAAATCTTGATGGTCGGGACCCGGCGCTGAAGCGCTCGCATGGTTCGGTTCGTTTTGGTGAGGATGGTGACCAGGATGGCGGCGAGGACATTGTGGTTCCCAAGATGTCTCGCTTGACCGCCGATGTTGATAGTAGTCGTGCTGATGAGCGAGTTCGAACTGGCAAGGTGTCTAAGAAGCGGCCGAAGCTCTCAGAGGTTGCGAGTAAGGCATTGAGGGAGGCAATCAAGAATCCTAACAAGATGGGTGCATTTGCGAAGTCGAATCACGGTTTAAGTTTGGCAGTGATGCCAGTGGTTGATTTGGACGTTGAAGCACGAATGGTTGTGATTGCGGTGCGGAATGAGGCTGGAGGGGTTTTGCGGATTGTCCAGGGAAACCCTGAAGTGTATGTGCAAACATTTGATGATAAAGGAAAGACTCTTCAACTCGAGCAAGTTAAACGTCTGTACGTGGAAAGCACTTCGCTGGAAGGCAGATTGAACAAGGGTGAGGTTGCTTACTACGCGATTGTTTATGAAGCTCCGGTGCTGGGGGCGTTACAGAGATTGCGAGTGTCGGTTAGTCAGACAGAGGCTGCGGATGAGCCGGCCACGGCTGCGCTTGGGACTGCTGCGGTGCCGGTAAAGAAATAATTCTTCTGAGGCGAAAAACTTAATCTTCTCGAAAAGAGAGTTGAAATCATGTCGCAACATTTGAATCGCGAAGTTGACGAGAACGCTTTAGGCGCGCTGCACCCAGACGACTTGGAGTTTGAGACTTTAGTGCGGGGTAAAGACGGCGGTTTTGCTGGAAATGATGAGCGTGGAGCGGCGTTGATCGACGAAGGCGACATTGTCGATGACGTTGGGGAGGAACGTGGGGAACGGCAGGGGAAAGGCCGTGGGCGTCGCATTGGGTTAGGGTTGTTTGCTTTGTTCCTGCTTGGCGTCGTGGCGATCGGGGCCTGGTACGCAGTTGGAAGCGGGGCGACACGTAAAGCCAAGGTGCCGGTTAACGGCAACGCCGCGTCGCGTAATTCAGCGGTTGAGAGTGAAGCTGCGATGACGCAGCGAGCTCTTGAACAAGTGGGTATTTCTGATCGTGGCGTTGTAATGAGCGATGGTTCGGTAGTACGGCCGGCTGTGGTGCCGTCAACGCAGGGAGCCGCGCCAGGTTCCAGTTTGCCTGTTACGCAACTGACAGGGGTGATCAATCCGGATTTGTCCAGTACGGTGAATTCGGCTCCGTCTTTCGGTGGGGCAAGTAATGAGAGCTCAGCGGGGGGCGAAGCAAAGCCGAGTCTTGCGCGGCCTGTGAGTTCACTGGTTGCGGGTCGCAATAGTGAGCGATCCGTGATTATCAGCGAGGAGTTGAAGGTTTCTCCTGAGCCGCGGCCTGTCAACGGTAATCCTGGAGGTAATGCCGGGCAGCCTCGTAAGGATGAGCATGGAATTGTTTTGCCGTCGTTTGGAAGCATGTTGCCGGTGAAAAGCCTTGGTGTGCTTTACACGCTGAGGTCCGGTGGTCTGGTGCGATTTGAGTTGAGCCGGGATGTTAAGGGCAAAGGTTGGTCCATGCCAAAAGGGACTGTGCTGGTCGGGGTGGCTCGTGGTGCCGAGTATAACCGTGCCTTTGTTTCTTTGGTCGGATTTATTGATACCGAGTCAGGGCAGTTTGTGAAGGTTGGTGGTGACCTGCTGGGTTCTGACGGTGGTACGGGTATCCGAGGGGAACGTAGAAAGATGACCAGTAGCTGGTCGCAGGTGCTTGGGAAAATGGGTGAAGCTGGTTTGCGAATGGCTGAAAGTTTTGTTGGTTCCGTTGGGCGCAGACCGATCGTTATCACCGATGCTTTCGGTAGTTATGGCGGCAGGGTGACGAATGAGTTAGACGGCGCGCTGCTTGGGAGAGATCGCGATCGTAATAGTTTTGTCGAGGTCGCGGCCGGTAGCCAGGGATACATCATGATTACGGATCTTCCCGAGTCGATACAGGGTGTGGATGCCTTATCCAAGCTGTCGGGGGCTGATCTTAAAGAGCGGTCTGATGTGAGTGTGCGACGTCAATTAACTGGAATCTCGGAACAAGAGTTGGCTGAGCTGATTCAGTCAGGGGATGCTGATCGAATTAAGGCGGCGTTGCCGCGAATGAGCCCGGAGATGCGGCGAGTGGCGGAAGCTGTAGTGAGCGGAGATTTGGCGGCGCGTTAGGTTCGAAGATGAATCCGAATAATCCTCATAAACCAGTTATCAATCCTCGGACGGTCGTGGCTGAAGGCGGTTGTGATGCCTTAGCGAAGCTGCTTGCCGGTACGGGTTACATCATTCAGGAAGGGGTCCTTTGGGACCTAGTGTTGGCAATCAAAGCGGGTCAGCCGCATTTGATTGAGGGTGAAAGAGGCTCGGGAAAAACTGCTCTGGCGGAGGAGTTAGCAAAGGCGTGTAATCTTCCGGTGTTTTACTTACAAGGAATGGCAGGGTTGAAACTTGAAGATGTGCTTTATAGCTGGGATACGGAAGGACAGTCTCAGTGGATAGCGCAAGCGGTGGCGGGTGGTAGAGACCTTGATGAGGCTCGTGCTCAAGCTTGGAGTGGTGAGTATCTGATGTTCGGCGAGGCCCTGGGAGCGTTTGAGTTCGCGTGTCGTACGGGGATTGTGCCGATTCTGATTATTGATGAGATCGACAAGCTCGAGGACAGAATCGAGGACATGCTGTTGCAGTTGCTTGGCCGTGGTTATGCACACGTTCCGCGGTATGGTGACGTTGGTGAGAAAGATCCTGCTCGTTGGCCGGTAGTTGTTTTGTTGTCGAACGATATTAGACACGATCTTTCGGCGCCGTTACGTTCGCGTTGTGTTTACACCTGGATGGATATGCCGACTCCACGTGAGGAGGTCGCCATACTTCGTGCGCGGGTTCCGGAGGCCTCGGCAGAGGCAGTGCGATGGGTAGTGAAGCTGCTTGATAGTATTCGAATGATACCAGGTATTCAGGATAAGCCGGCGTTGCGTGAAGGCATTTCTATTCTGACTGCGTTCATGCGAGATGGTGTGCGGCAGATAGACGAGCCGACGTTAAGACTATATGCGTCTTTGATTGTGAAGCGGCACGGTGATCGTGATTATTTATTGCAGTCACTAGCTCGGGTGGAGCGGGATGTGAATGTCGCGCACGATGAGATCGATACGTGGGTAGAGCAGGCGTTTGGAGCGCGAGGGCATTTAGCTGCGGTAGCGTGAACCTGATGTCAAAGAGCAGTTCAAAAAGATCTGTTGGCCGAGCGTTTTTATCTTCGCCGTTAGTTGTGGTCTTGACGGTGGCCACGGTCACTGTGTTTGTTTTTTCTTTTGCGGCATATGCGCGACGCGGTGGATTTTGGTCTCCGGATGTTGAGGCGCGGGTATTTAATGAAGGTGGGAAGCGTAGTAGGCCAGGGACGAATGGTGGAAGCGGCAGTCAGCGTGTGTTTGCGTTTCAGGGTGAGGTTTATGACGAAGCGGAACAGGTAAGAGAAGCTGCGGCGTTGGCCATGGGGACAACGTTGCTTGCAGTGCAGCAATCGCTTGAGCGAAATCCGTTCGTGAATGTTGAAAGTCTGCTGGCGGGAGTTGTTTCAGGAGGTCTGTTGCCGCCAGGGTTAAAGCAGGATAGTGGGGCTAACTCGTTTAGTTCCGAGCAGGCTGTTTACTACGTCCGCTATCGAGCTGATCCGCTTGGTGTGGAGGTCTTGTCGGTTGGTAATGGAAAAGAGGTAGGTGTGGTGGTACTGGCGAGGCTTCCGGATGATGAGTTTTTTGAGAATGCGCTTACGTACTATGTTGTGTCTAAAGGCGTGGGAATGCCAGCAGCGTTTACGCCGGCGGCGCAGTTGATTGAAGGTGGGTGGCGTCCGGAGAGCTTTAAGGCTTCAGAGGTGTCGGCATCAGAAAAAGATCAGCAAAGGGCCTGGTTAGCGGCGCGTGGTGTAGTTAGCAGATAGGTTCAGTAGAGTCAGGGCGAGGAGATCCCTAATGTCATCTTTTGTTACTTGGATAGAAGGAGTTGATGCACGTCGTGGAATTCCGCGTCCTGCGGAGATGCAAAGTATGCCCGCGTATCAGGCATTTCTGCGTCTTATGTCGGCGGCGGTGATGATGTTCTTGCTGACTGGATTTGGTTGCGTCTGTGCATATCTGCTTTGGCTCTCTGGTGGTTATCTGGAGGTTTCGAGTCAAACAAAGCTCTATTTTGTAGCGGGAATGCTTCTCTGCATCTTTGTTGGAGCAATGGAAGCGTTGCAGGAGATTTTGCCCTACTACCGAATTCAACAAAGGCTGACTTTTGGTACAGGACGCTGGGCTGATGAAGTGTATCTCAGGACAAAAGGGTTTGCGGTCAACCTGGAAAGTTTGATTGATGGTCTTCCGCGTGGTTTCCTGCGTCTTGGTTTGCTTAAGAGAGGGTACAGCCTAGTTTTACCAGAGGTCGAGTGGTTGAGGCACATTGTAATTTTTGGGCCTCCGGGATCAGGAAAGTCTAAGACGTTCTTGATGGGGATGCTCAGGGACATAGCTCGTGGGGGATCGGCGATTGTGCTTGATCCCAAAGGTGAGCTGTTTGAGCAAACGGCGGGTGCTTTTCGCCAGGTGTATCGGCTTGATCTGGTTAAGCCGTCGCGATCTGATAGATGGAATTTCTTATTGAAGTGTAAAGACTCTCCGGAGTTCGCGGGTCAGATGGCGGCGACGATGATTGGGTTGGAGGGCACAAAGCATACTCTTTCGTCGGCAGATCCTTTTTGGCAAGAATCGTCGTTGTTATTGCTGAAGGCGGTTCTTTTGCATTTGGCTGACATTGTTGAAGAGCCTACGCCGCCGATGATTTACGAGTATCTCGCTTTGCGCGATATGCCGACAATCGCGAGTGAAATGCTGAATTCTCCTAACGGCCATGTGAGGCTTGCTTGGGGTGCGTTTCAAAAAGCGCCGCCACCGACTCAGGGAAGTGTTCTCACGAGTTTGATGAGCAAGTTGGGAACGTTTCAGGAAGAAAACGCGCAAAAGATTTGTGCGCCTCGAACGGAGTCGGATATAGAGGCGGGTGTACGGCAGATAGATTTTGGACGCCTGCGTGAGCCAGGCACGGTTATCTACATTGTCGTGGCAGAGGGTGATGCTACTCGCTATAAGAACGTCTTGGCGACGTTCATTGGTCAAGCTGTCAATGAATTGCGTATTGATGCGCCGGAGATTGAAGTGGCGCCGGTTGCTTTTGTCCTCGACGAAGTGGCCAATGTGCCCTTGGTGGGATTGAAAGAGATTGCGGGTGTTGGTCGGGGTCGTAAGATTGGGTTGATTCTTGGTTATCAGAATTTAGCCCAGGTCCATGATCAGTATGGGACCGATGGCGGTAATGCCATTCTTGGCTCGATCGGAACCATGATTTTCTTACCAGGGCTTGATGACGTGACTACGCAGTTCGCGTCGCGGCGCATTGGACAGACGACTGTTTGGAGTCATACAACGGTAGATGGAAAGGGTAAGAGTTTAGATAATGAGCGGCAGTCGGAAACGGGGCGCGCGCTCATGGATCCGACAGAGCTGCGGCAGATGGTTAAGCATCAACAGTGTGTGGTGATCATAGATTCGCAGCCGCCGATCAAGGCGAGTTATCCACCTCTTGCGATGTCTCGGCAACGTGCGCTGGCGATCGATTATGGTGAACCGAAGTTGGTGACATTGCTCCAGGGCGAGGAAGCGTATTTGACTGTCCTTGCGGCCAAAATGAAGGATGAGTTGGACGCGCAACGAGCTGGTGGAATTGTGGTAAATGGTTCGACTGGTAATGGCGCCGGCATTCCTCCTTTAGTGCCTGAGACTATTGATGGTGGTGCGAATTACACAGATGGTCAGGGCTTGCCGGTAAGTACAGGGGTTGCTGGAGGGGCCGTTGTTGGTGCTGGTGGTGGTGAAGTTAAGACTCGGCGAAGCGCGGACCCGGAGAATACGAATCAGCGGACGTTGTTTCTTTCGGATCAGGCTGTTGAAGAGGGGTTTTTGACGTCGGCCAAGAAGGTGGTGGTGGGGGCGAAAGCTCCTTCGAGTGTGATTCGGACTGTGACTGTTAGGAAGAACACGCCGGAGCCCGCGGTGACGAGCGACGCAATTCTGAATAGTGCTGCTGTCGTGAGCGGTGCAGGTGCGCAGACGGACGCCTTGCGTTAGTAATAAGTTTGAGGGAGAGGTTTTATTGAGTCATGTTTGAAGGTGCCAGAAAACAAAGAATCAAGATGACGTTCGTGCTCCTGCCGGTGTGCATCATTATTGTCATCATTTGTTATGCGTACGGCGCATGGGCCAAGGCAGAGCGTGAGAAGCAGTTGGTGCCGCGTGTTGGTGTTGACAGCATGGTGAAGGGCTTGAGGCAGTATCAGCGTGAGACGGGCCAATTTCCGGTGGACTTTAGTGAGCTGGATAAGCGAATTTGGAAGTACAAGACTGCTCCGGACTTTGGTTCGACAAAGCGCACTCTCACTGTTGCGAATTACTACTATGTCTATGCCAAGACAGATCCCTCAACGTGTACGATTTGGGCCATTCCTTCCGGACCAAAGCGTGAGGAGGGATCAACGCATTTTCTTGTGGTTACGCCAGATGTAATTCGGCGTTGGAAGGGGCCGGCTTTAGGTAAGGCTGACATTGATAGGATCGCTTCGGCGCCGACAGGCGATTTATTGAATATGTTGGGTATGACTGAGCAGAAGCTGATTGATCAGCGGTCGGCGGCTAAGACCAATTCAGGGTTGTTTTAGAGTCAGCTTGGTTGTGAGGTATCTGGTTGACGATAAGAGGCATTTAATTTGTGAGTGCTGGCCCAGGTGGATTTCCCGGCAGGTTATCATCTGAACCCATCAGCGCCACAGCGTTACCGGGTTTCGGTGGAGAGTGGCTCGCCCCAACTCGGCTTGCCGTCTGAAACACAATCTGGAGCAACCGGGCACGAGAAAGTAGTGAGTCGGGTCGCAAAAGAATCTCCAGCTGCCGCTACGTATTCCGATTCGAACCTTTGAAACGGGTAAAGCGGAACTTCGACTGCAACTTACGCTCTTCTATTGCCGGGAAGATAACACCGGGACTTGCCGGATTTAGACACTGGTGTGGCGCGCGCCGGTAGAGGTTTCGTCAGATGCGACGGCGGCAAAGGAAATCACGCTTAAGGGAAGAGTCACCGCTGACTAGAACGGCTTTGCCGTCTACCGTGCGGAAAGGCTATGCCTTTCCGTCAACCTTCACCACTCCGGAGGCTGCGCCTCCCGTGAACCCGGAGGCATAGCCTCAAACAACTTGTACGAGCCGGAAAGGCACAGCCTTTCCGCACGGAAGGCGGCGAAGCCGCTACAACGGGTGAAACACATACTCATGTTTGAGGGCGAAATCAGTGAAAGGAGTCTCGAACTTGACCCAGAGCGTCTTCGCCACTAATCGGTTGGACTTGGCCTGTTCTCACTTCGTCTCGCCGGCGTCTTGCTTCAGACACCCACAGCCGATCAACGGGACCCAGTTCGTCAACGTCCAGACTTTCTACCAGGCGATCGGCCAGCCTCGCACGCGATTCGCTGGGTAACGTCATTGCTTGTTCGGCGAGTTGTTCCCAAGTGGCAGCCATCGACGAAGAGTACCTCAACCAACTGAGTGCTTCAAGTCTGTTATTCCCAGGACGAACCACCGAAATACCTTTCCCCATGGGTTGACTTGCTCCTCCCGCGGTAGGCGAGTACCATCAGTTTCCCCCTAATCTAATTGAGGAGTGAAAGCCGTGGCTGATCAACCTGGAGCAAAAGCTGTGTCTGATAAACCGTTTCTTACTGACGTCAAAACTCTGCGCGAGCGCGCTCGCAAACATATCGAGGATGGGGCAGTTACCCAAGGCTACAGTGCCGACCGGGAAGTAGCGGTAAAAATCCTGAATGAAGCTCTGGCGACTGAAATCGTCTGTGTGCTCCGTTACCGGCGCCACTACTTCATGGCCTCCGGCATTCATGCTGAAGGCGTAGCATCCGAGTTTCTCCAGCATTCAAACGAGGAGCAGGGTCATGCCGACCAAATCGCTGCCCGCATCGTCCAGCTTAATGGCGAGCCAGACTTCAACCCAGACGGCTTGTTGACCAAAAGCCATGCTGAATACGCCGAGGGTGACACGCTGCAGGAGATGATCAAGGAAGATCTGGTGGCGGAACGAATCGCCATCGACAGTTACCGCGAAATGATCCAGTACTTTGGCAACGACGATCCCACTTCGCGGCGCATGCTCGAAGGCATTCTGGCGATGGAAGAAGAACACGCCGACGACCTGGTTAGCCTGCTTGAAGGCATTGGGAATTAGCCTTACGACCGTTTCGAGTTGCTGCATTTCAACCGGGATCATTGAGACCTGCGAATCGGAAGGACTGCTCCTTTTTTAGAGCGGTCCTTCCGATTTTTTCACCGCAAGTTTAGTGCAACTGTGTCGCTACCTGTGACATAGATTGCCGGCCTTTACTGTCGATCTCTCATCTTGGAAGCGAACCCAGCCTGAAGGCTGTGAATACCAGAGAACATTAGGTTCGCTTCGAACACCTAACGGCCTCAATGCCGTTTGGTTACATTCTCATTTAGATCCGGTTTCCCGTGGCGCCAGCCCTCCCGAATTCAGGACCTTCACCCCCAAGGAGAATACTCATGCAAAACGAAAGCAAGCGTCGGTTGTTCAATAGCAAAATTGCAATTGGCCTCATTGGATTCATGCTGTGTACTCCATCACTCTCCCTTGGCTGGGGAGCCGGCGGACACATGATGACCGCCTCTATCGCCTTTAAACGGCTTACCCCCCAAGCCAAAGCGCAGGCTATCGCGCTGCTGGCTCGTCCGATAAATCCTGCAGCAGTCACCAAAAAAGTAAGGACTTCGTTAACGCATCCAACTGGGCCGATGACGTGAAGAAATTGGCGAGTTTTGGATTCTCAGGAGATCTTCACTTCATCGATGAACCGTTCTCAATCGATGCCACCCAGTTACCAACCGACCTGCCCAAGCCAGAGAACATAGTCAAAGCCTTGCAGGACTACGTAAACATCCTCAAGACGAGCACCAATAAGGACGAGCAGGGCCCAGGCACTGAGATTCATCATTCATTTTGTGGGCGACATTCACCAGCCACTTCACGGTGCCACGCGAGTGGACAAAGCTCACCGCAAGGGCGATCAGGGCGGCAACCTGGTGACGATCAAAGTTGCCGGTAAGTCCGTAAAGCTGCACAGCTACTGGGATGACGGAATCGGCGACTTCCCCAGGACGAGACCAGGCTTCGTGCCGCCTCCGCTCAGTGAGATTCCCCCCGCGGTCGCCAAAGCACTAGCCGGTAATCCGGACACAGATCCAAAGTTGAAACTGGACGACCCGTTCAACTATGACGCCTGGGCAGATGAGAGTTTCGAACTAGCTAAAAGCACCGCCTACAAAGGAATGAAAAACGGAGTGACGCCATCCGCCACGTACAACAAGAATGCGTTGAAGGCCGCTCGCCAACGGGTCGCCTGGGGAGGGTATCGGCTGGCTGCCTTGTTGAACGCCATTTGGCCTTAACGACTTGGGCTTTGCAATCTCTTGTAGTAATCCCAACGTAGTTCCGAACTACTCCCACAGGTGAATCAATCCAGAACCAGGTTAGGAAAGGGTTGAGCAAATGTTGACCGCGACGATATCACGCGAAGCGCGCAACCTCATCGAAAGTAAGTCGGGGGAGTCGTGGACACAGCTTGGATCTGTCGCCGTATCCAATATTGAGAAGGAAGTTGGTGCGCAGTTGGGTGCCGTTGAAAAACGCGGTGTCAACCTCCGTCGGATCGAAGCCGGACAGTGGTCCGACGTCGAGACCAACCGCGCGTAGCGCGAGGATGAAATATGCACCCTGGAGAGAGCCGTTCCGATAGGCTGTGTCGGCGATCAGCAAGTCATTGCCCGCGAACCAAGACTGCGCGTCGACATGGGGAAACAGTTTGGGCAGCAAATCCGGGAAGGACAGATCGTAAGCGATGATCGCGGTGACGGGAGCTGACATCGTTTTCTCGACGTTCTCTGGGGCCAGCGCGGGTTTGAGCAGGGCCTTGGCTTCTGCGGTCCTTACGAACACGACACGCATTGGGAGCGTATTGGCGCTGGTCGGACCCATGTTCGCAAGATCGATTGCCTGGCGTAGCAGCACCTCAGGCACTGGACGTCTCAGCCAGTTACTGTGAGAGCGGGCAGTGCGGAACAACCGGTCAAGCGCCTCGTCGTCGATGGAACTATGTGAACCGGCACCGGGCGGCAAGGTGTCTACTGTCATTTTCAGGCCTCCTTTGTTGAGTTCCTCTTGCCGGGCTATCAGATCATCGCCTTTTTCCAACCTGCTTTGACTGTCGAAGTTGCGGTCGTGAGTCCGAGCCTTGGCTATGCTGATCAGCTCGGCGCATTTAGGTGGGCTGGGTCGCTGCCAACGCTCATCATAAGCACTTCAAGTTATCACGATTGTCTATCCCGGAGTCGCCTATCTGGAAGTCGCATCATATTGTTGCATCTTCCGGTTGTGCATCATTTCGACTTGGGTTCACACAACACAGATTTACACAACATAGATTTCAGTTGACTGCCTAGTGAGACTAGAGTATGTTTTTGGCCTTCCATTGGATTCAAGGTTGGCCTCGAGCCTGGAATGTCCTCGCCTCCTGACCCAGCCCCAATCGGAATTCCCGGCTATCCGCGAATGCTGGTAGTAGCGTAGTCTACATGCTCCCGTCTGATAGATGCGCGCTGCTGGGCTTTCCCGGTACTTCTGACAAATCATCTCTGCCGTAGCAATCCCCTTGGCAACATTGGGAGATTGGAATTTCCAAGCTACGCCTCCTCGAAAGGAGATGTCATGGCGAAGAACTCAAGGAGACAATTTATCGAGACGGTTGGCGCTGGAACCTTGGCGATGACCGTTGGCAAACAACTAGGCGCAGCTAATGACTCGTCGATTGGGAGTTTTGTCTCCAGCGTAGTCAAGCGGGTGGACAACTTCTTCTACAACACTAAGGATGTGGCCTCCCTAGCAGGCTACTACTCTGAAACGCTGGGGATCAAGATACGGCGTAATCAGAGCGAAGGTCCTGGCCTGATGTGGATGGAAATCAGTGTCGGGGGTATGGAACTGTCGTTTCGACGGGCAGGAGCTACACCGAATGTACATCCTCATCTTCGCAATGACTTTCTCGAACAAGCACCCGGTGGGGGTGCAACAATCTCATTTGAGGTGGATGACACAGATAGAGTGAGGCGCGAGCTACAGAAGCGAGGCGTGAAGTTTAGGGGGGCCGTTATTAAATGTTCGGGCGGAAAGGAGCTGATATCCATCTTCGAGGACCCGTTTGGCAGACCGGTACAACTGTATGAGTCACGGTTTTCAAGCCCGACAGAAGCGATTGTCGTGGGTCTTCGTGCGGGCGTGACGGCTTCAATGGAATTCGTCGCTTCTAACAGGCGAGATGTTCGCGATATGGCGATGAGCGTTTCATTCTTCGTTCCAGATCTCGAAGTTGCTAAACAGTTCTACGGCGGTGTTCTGGAACTGCCATTGGCTGGGGAAGACCAGCATCGGCTTTCGTTCAAACTTGAAGGCACAACCATTGAATTCAGGAAGGGTGGTTCGCCCGTAGTTGCCTCTTTGGGATTGCCAAAAGTCGCGCCAGCCCACGGTGGTACTCTTGCGGTAGAAGTGCGTGACATGAATGTGGCCAAGGCGCTGTTAGGAACACGTGGGGTAACAGTTAAGCCGCTCTATGATCGTGAGACGATTTCAACGGCGGCCCTTGTTGCAAGCAAAGTTAATCACGGAATTCTCGGAAACGGCATTGTCAACACGTTTCGTGACCCTGACGGTAATTCTGTGGAGCTCTGGCAACGTTAACAGCAAACTTGGTATTGGATTAAAAAGATGAAAGCATTTCAACTACCATCAAATGCGTGGCTGACAGAAAGCGCATTTTCGCAGCTGAATGATGAGTACCGCGAGAATTGGTCTCGCGTAGATTCATGGAATCTTGGAGTTGACCCCGGCTCATTTTCGGAGTCGCAGAACCAGACGATGCTTTTGAAGTTCTTCCTAGAGCAAGCGTTCGGAGATGGAAATGCAAGTGGACGAGCGCTGTCGCTGATAGAGAGAGATTCCGGCGGACTGGCTGCCTTTCGCCAAGTGTGGAGTTCAGAGGCCGAGAAGGAATCTATCGACTGGGTTGTGTGGGGGCTTAGCTTTGCTGACTTCCGGTTTCATCTGTTTTCTTTCGGTCGAGGCATCGATGCTCCGTTCTGCGTTTCCCCAATGCTGTGTTCCTGCTTCAGAAGGGATATTGTGGAGCTTTCTGGTATGTCACGAGGGGATTTCGCTGAGCGGCAATGGGAGAAATTGGATTGGACTATCGTCGAGCAAAGAATCGCTTGCCTCGAGAAGCCGCTCGATGTATTCGACGATGCTGTGGATTGCGTTGAGCAATCCTGTGATCCCAATGATGGTGAAGGGTCAAAGGGTTGACTAATCGGTTCCCCGGAACTTCAGCGCCCAGCGCGGCAGTCATTGGCGCTAACTGGGGTCATCGAATGCATGTTCCAACTTTGCGACGAGCTGGCTGGCAAGTTCAGATGCTGGGTGGTCGTGATGAAGGGAGGACGCTATCTAGAGCCAAGGAAGCGAGCATCGAAGGCCATAGTACCAACCTCAACGAAATTCTAGCCGGTGGTTATGACTTAGTTACCATTGCGCTCCCATGGTCATTGCATAATTACGTCCATCAGTTAGCCGTGGATGGAGGGAGTTGCTCGCATCTCCTTGTTGAGCATCCTGTTTGCCTTTCTGCGGCAGAATCCCACAGGTTGTCTAAAAGAGCCATGTCTCTAGGCAGGAGGACTTTGGTTAACTTCCCTACGCGTTTCCTGTCTCCCGTGCTGCAACTCCGATCATTGCTCTCCAGTGGACAGGTTGGAAGCGTATTTGAGATTAACCACAACTTTTCTTATCCGAATGATGAAGAACATGAATGGCTGCAACTCATTGCTACGCACTCGTTAGATGTGGCTGACTGGCTATTTGGTCTGGATG
>JANNJZ010000199.1:0-4147 GCA_031396065.1 Pyrinomonadaceae bacterium
TCGAGCGCCCGCCGCGCTGCCGCCAGGCCCTGGCTGCGCACCACCAGCACGCCGATCACGCCAGCGGCTACCAGCAGCGCCAACGTGCGCCACACGCCGATACTCTGGCCGACCTTGATCAGCACCGCCAGCTCGAGCAGCGGAAACGCCAACGTCAGGAGTATCAGGCCGATTTGCACAAGATCAACAACGAATCCGCGTCGCATAGCGACGTCTGAACCTGTTGCGAATTCAGCCGTCGCTACGCGACGAGAAGAGGTAACAACCGAATCCCGGCCTTGAAAGGCCGGGCTAAACTCATACCAACGCTACGCGTCGAAGACAATGGACAGAGCTTCCTGGTTTGTCGCAGTGCGCCATAGAGTCACGACAGCCGACAAACAGTGTCGAACATGATCCGGCTTTCGTTCGATTAAGCCACTTTGGGTGCAGCGAATGCCGGCGCTGCCACGAGCGCAGCAGCACCTCTTAAACGTGGATGCTCGTCAACTGATACGGTTCGGATGTCGGTGTGTGCGGTATGGTCGGTCAGAGCGCGTTCGGTCAGCGCCGTCCGCACGGACGATTCGATCAAATCCCAGGCAGCAGTAATTTCACCGCCTATGTAAACGCAGCCCGGATCCACGGAGTTGATAATCGATGCCAGCCCCAAACCAAGGTAGCGCCCGGTAGATTGCAAGGCTGCCAGGGCCTTGGCGTCGCCGTTGCGTGCGCGCGCGATCAGATCTTCGATGGTGAATAATGAATTTTCAGCCGACATGGGTTTCGGCTCATTTGGAATGCGACCAAAATAGCGAGATAGCGTGGCCAGGTTCGAAACATATACTTCCCAGCAGCCCGTGGCGCCACACGAGCATCGAGGTCCATCGATACTGAGGGGCAAGTGACCAAACTCTCCGGCGACGTTGTGTCGTCCGCGTAGAATCTCGCCATTCACGACAATGCCGCCGCCGACGCCATCAGAGACCGTGACGAAGGCAAGGTCTCCGGTATGAGCGCCTCCGCGGGTGGCCCATACCTGGGCCAGGGCGCAAGCGCGGCCTGAATTTTCCACCTGGACCGGTAAATCAACCGCGGCCGAAAGAGGGTCCTTGAGATTGACGTCGCGCCAGCCCAGAGTCGGAGCGTGAAGAACTTTACCTGAGCTGGGATCGGTCATACCCGGTACCGATATCCCGACTCCCTGACAGGCAACCGTCGGATGGGCGGCCACGATGGATTTGATTCTTTGGCTCAGATCCTCGATGAGCTTCGGGAGGTCACGTTGAGTAGGGAAGTGACTGATCCCCACCAGCGGCCGACCCATCAGATCGGTGGCCATCATGTAGGTACGAGTGGCGCGAATGTCCAGGGCAATCACGTAGCGTTCACGTGAGTCTATATAAAGAAAGGTTGGCTTTCGTCCACGGCCGCGACCTTCGCCGGTGGCTCCTTCAAAAATAAGACCTTCGGCCAATAGCTCGTTAACCAGCACGGATGCGGCGCCACGTCGGGTGTCCATCAATCTGGCAAGATCAGCGCGGGACACGGCTTGGTGCGTGCGGATTAAGGTCAACGCGATCTGGCGGTTGATTTCCCTCGAGGTTCGTCGTTTGGCGACCTGGAAACGTCTGGGGTCGATCTTGCGCATCCTGTTCTAGGGCAAAAAGAAGCTCATCTCGGCAGCATCGGATAGTCCCGCTTGTCGAAATAGCGGCAGGTTTTTAGCTTTTATTGAACCGCGGGTTAGGGCAAGAGAACCTTGGTCACCCCCAGCTGATTGTCCATTTGTCCGAAGAGCGGGCATATTACACCACTCAAATCCAATGTCAATACACTGCTTGGAAAATAGAATTGCCCAATCACAAGGTGCTCCGATGCTTGTGGCAAATGGTCAGGCCTAATCCCCCAATGTCGTGATAAGGGAATTTGCGGCACTCGACGCCTCCCCAGGCTTTACCATCAAGCATTAATTGGGTGATTCTAAGGCATCCATGGGAATGCCCCGTCGACTATTTCCTCGATTGGTCTTACCGATTTAGATTAATTAGTTAGATTGGTAAACAAATGGCTTGACAACTTACAGTCACTTAGCTGAAAATGTGGCACGATTTTCAAGGTGGTCAGGTTGAGTGCCGCGAGCTTGGATGAGCCTGAGCATGACGGTAATAACTCCACGGCATAGCTTGAAGGCAAAGCCGAAGCCCTTCTGTTCGAAAAGCAAGAAAGGAAAGTGTAATGTCTACGTATTCATTTGTCCGTGGCAGCCTCGCTGCCGTCCTCCTCGTGCTAACAGCGTTTGGGATGGCCAGCGCTCAGGAATCTCGAGGGTCCCTTACCGGTAAGGTGTCTGATCCAAATGGGGCTTCTTTGCCCGGAGCGACAGCGACCATTAAGAACGTCGAGACTAATGTTGCTTCTACCGCCACCACAAACGACGAGGGAAGTTACACGTTCCCCCTGCTTCAGCCGGGAAGTTATTCCCTGACCGTGACCGCCATTGGCTTTGCCTCTGCGACTCGCGACGATATTCAGATTACCGTCTCTGAAAAGAGGACGCTTGATGTAGCCATGCAGATTACCGGCGTTGGCGAGATGGTGATGGTAGTTGGCTCATCAGCCCCGTTGGAGACCGGCTCGGTCAGCACCGGGAGTGTTATTTCCAGTAAGCAGATTAGCGAATTGCCGTTGATAGATGGGAGCGCATATCAGTTGGCGACACTGGCGCCGGGCATTGTGTACACCGGTAACGCCGCCTTCACAAGTCCTACGTCAAACGGCAATCTGGCAGCTTTTCGTGCGAACGGGGCCACGGGCCCAAATCAGGTGACGTTGGACGGCTCACCCAATTTCGCGATTGACGGCGGAGTTGGATTCTCGCCGCCTTCGGATGCTGTGATGGAGTTTAAGGTTCAAACGAGCAACTTCGACGCGCAGCAGGGCTATTCCGCCGGGGCCACTGTGAACGTCTCGGTTAAAAGTGGAACCAACGATTTGCACGGCTCGGTTTACTATTTCAACCGCGCCAAGAATCGCACCGCCAATAACTTCTTTTCCAATCGGAGCGGGCAGGAGAAGCCGGAGAGAACCTACCACCGTTTCGGAGGATCGTTGGGTGGGCCGGTGTACCTTCCGAAGATTTACAATGGCCGCGACAAAACTTTCTTCTTCTTCGCGTATGAGCGCCTCAAAAATAGCGAGGCCGAACCCCAGCTGTTCACGGTACCGACGGCGGCAATGAGAGCCGGTGATTTTTCATCGTTGTTGACTACGACCTGTACCGGCACGACAACCCTTTGCCCGACCAGAATCTATGATCCCCTAACCGCACAAGCGACGGGCACCGTAACCCGGACTGCGTTTGTTAACAACATCATTCCCACGGCCAGGTTGAATCCAGTAGCGGTTGCTTATCTCAAACTCTATCCAACGCCTAATACCACCGGCAACGCCGACGGTACCCTCAACTATTTCTCGAACCAGATCCGCAGTTCAAACTACAGATCGTGGATTACGCGAATTGATCATCGCTTCAGTGAGAGCCAGTCTATCTACGGGAAGTACTATCACAGCTTCAATCCCGAGGATCGTCAAAACTGGACCAATACGCCTTTAACTCAGGGATTTGAATATCGGACCAACGACGGCGCCAGTTTGGATTACACCGCTACCTTGTCGAATACCACCGTGTTGGATATTCGCTCTAATTTCAGCCGGTTTGTCCAGGAACGACGGCCCGCCGAAGCATTTGATCCGGCCCAACTTGGCTTTACTGCCGCGGCGCTCGCCACGATGAACGGCTACCAGTATCTCCCGCGTTTCGATATCCGAACCTACGACGCGGGCCGGCCCATCCGCTCAATTCTCGGTGCGTCGCGTTCGGACTACAACGAAGGTTTACTGCGGCCGTTCTACGTTGCCTCGATCCAGCCAACGATAACTCAGATTTTCGGCAACCACTCGTTTAGGTATGGCTACGATTTTCGCGCGTTACGTGAGAACTTTTCCACCAACGGTTTCCAGGGTGGACGCTACTTCTTTGACGGCGTCTACACCAGCATCGATCTAACCACCACCACCAACAGTACAAGTCAGACCAATACGAACCGCAATCGGAACGTTTACGGCCGGGACCTGGCGGCATTCCTGTTGGGAATATCGACCGCCT
>JANNJZ010000224.1:0-9577 GCA_031396065.1 Pyrinomonadaceae bacterium
GTGGGCGGTGCCCACCTCTAAACGAACGGGGATTAGCTCTCGTATTAAGACTTCTGTTTCACACTCCATACCGACCCGGAAGGAAGTAATTCGATGTCTCGCAAAGCTCTCCACTCCCTGCTGTCTTTTTTGCTGGTCCTAACCATGTGTGTCTCGGTTGCCTACCTGGTCCCAATTGCCTCCGCGGCGGTTCAGACAACTTCATCGCCCCAGACAACCCCGGGCATCGAAGGCAACTGGCAGGGCACGCTCGACGTGGGCGTTGCCAAGCTAAGGCTGATCCTAAAAATTTTGAAGGCGGCGGACGGCAAGCTGACCGCGACCATGGATAGCCTCGATCAAAGCGCCAAAGATCTGGCGGTCGACACCATCAGCTTTCAGGATGGCACCCTGAAATTCGAAATGAAGAGGCTTAGCGCCTCGTACGAAGGAACTCTCGACAAGGAAGGCGGTCAACTGACCGGAAAGTTCACCCAGGGTAGCGTTATGCCGCTCGAGTTCAAACGCGTCACCGACGTCTCCCAGATGGCACTCAAGCGTCCCCAAACTCCTAAGAAGCCTTACCCCTATGAAGAGACCGAGGTTTCCTACGAGAACACGCAAGACAAGATCAAGCTGGCCGCTACCTTAACCACACCTCGCGGCCCGGGGCCGTTTCCGGCGGTAGTATTGATCACCGGCTCAGGTCAACAGGATCGTGATGAAGCGCTCCTGGGCCATCAACCTTTTCTGGTGCTCGCCGATTACCTGACGCGGCGCGGCATAGCTGTCTTACGCGCGGACGACCGCGGGGTTGGCGGCACTTCCCAGGGTTCGCCCAACGACACCACCGAAAACTTCGCGGGCGATGCACTTGCCGGTGTCGAATTCTTGAAAACTCGGAAGGAGATCAATCCGAAACAAATTGGACTGATAGGCCATAGCGAAGGCGGGATGGTGGCGCCAATGGTGGCAGCAAAATCAGCGGACGTGGCTTTCATCGTGCTGATGGCCGGCCCCGGCATCATCGGGGAGAAACTGCTGACCATGCAGGTTGGCCTGATCGCAGCCGCGGAATGCGACAAGCAAGTGGAGCAGTCGGTGGCTGAGAGCCAGCGTTTATTCGAGATCGCGGTGCAGGAAAAAGATCCGGCCGTCGCCCGCAAGAAACTCGGCGAAGCGGCGAATAAGAGAGCCGAAGCCGCGAAAAAGAGAATGGAGTCACAGTTAGCGGCCGCCGAAGCGCAGAACTACATGTTTACTTCGCCGTGGTTCCGTTATTTCCTCGCCTACGACCCGCGGCCGAATCTGATGAAGGTTCGCGTCCCGGTTCTGGCAATCAATGGAGATAAAGATCTGCAGGTGCCACCGAAGGAAGATCTGGAAGCAATCGAGCGAGCTTTGAAGGACGGAGGAAATCGCGACTACAAAGTCGTTCTACTTCCCGGTCTGAATCATTTATTTCAAACATCCGCAACTGGGGCGGTCTCGGAGTATGCGGAGATCGAAGAAACCATCGCGCCGGTTGCCCTACAAACAATGGGGGACTGGATCCTGGCGCATACGGGAAAGGGTCCGTTGTGAATAATCATCCGTTCGTTTAGAGGTACCGCGTGGATGAAACTAATCAGATAAGAAAAGAACACGTTCGTTTAGAGGTGGGCACCGCCCACCGGTACGCCGTTGGTGGGACCATTTAACCAGGTAATCGCGCGTTAGTTATGTATCTGAATCGTTTCTTCCACGGCGCGCCGGTGGGCGGTGGCCACCTCTAAACGAACCGGGGATTAGAAACGGTGGGCGGTGCCTCTAAACGAACGTCTTCATGACCGGATTCCCAACCCAGGGATCTGGTTTGACTTGCCCCACAAACTGGCGTAAAACGTCCGCAATAATTCCCGACATTCCCCAAAACCGATCAAGATTGAGGAGGCACTTATGTCTGCTGCAATGCAACCGGGACCCATCAATGAAGAAAAGATGAATCAGTTTTTAGGCAAAGTTGTCGGTGACTTTGGCGCAGCACTCAGCTCGTCTTTGGTATACATCGGTCAAAAGCTTGGACTCTACAAAGCCCTCGCCGACGGCGTCGCGGTGACTCCCGCGCAACTGGCCGAGAAAACTTTAACCAACGAACGTCCGGTTCGCGAATGGCTAATCAATCAGGCCGCCAGCGGCTACGTTGATTATGACAGCCAGACGGGTCTCTATTCGCTGGCGCCGGAACAGGTAATTGCACTGACCGATGAAAGCAGTCCTTTTTTCGTGGGCGGAGGGTTCTACGTAATCAAGGCAATGACCCATGCCGTTTCGCGAATTGAAGACTCATTCAAGAATGGCGACGGGATGCTTTGGGGCGAACACGATCCGGACCTGTTTGTGGGCACCGAGCGTTTCTTCCGTCCCGGATATGCAGCGCATTTGATTGCCTCATGGATTCCCGCACTCACGGGCATCGAAGAAAAACTCAAAGCCGGCGGCAAGGTTGCTGACATTGGCTGCGGCCACGGCTCCTCAACCATCATCATGGCCCAGGCGTATCCCAACTCGCGCTTCTGGGGTTTCGACAATCATGAGAAGTCTATTGAGACTGCACGCGAGCGCGCCAAGGACGCGGGCGTGTCTGATCGCGTGACCTTTGAAGTTTCAAACGCAAGTGAGCTGCCGGATCAGCAGTATGACATGGTGGCATTCTTTGATTGTTTGCACGACATGGGTGATCCAGTCGGCGCTTGCAAACGGGCGGCTGAGGTTCTGGCGCCGGATGGTAGCGCGCTAATCGTGGAACCGATGGCCGGCAACACAGTCGAGGAAAACTTCAACATCATCGGACGGACCTTCTCAGGCGCATCCACGCTCTGCTGCACGGCAAACTCCCTGGCGCTTGGTGGACCGGCTCTCGGCGCCGTGGCACCGGAATCAGCAATAAAGGAAGTAGTCATGGCTGG
Organism: Pyrinomonadaceae bacterium; assembly: GCA_031396065.1. Classification (GTDB taxonomy): domain Bacteria; phylum Acidobacteriota; class Blastocatellia; order Pyrinomonadales; family Pyrinomonadaceae; genus PSRF01. The sequence continues at coordinate 2,928 of JANNJZ010000224.1, forward strand.
AGGGTTCACTGAATTCCGACGGGCGACGGAGACGCCTTTTAATCGCATCTTCGAAGCGCGAAAGTAGAAATCCGAGCGTGCGCAATGTCGGCTGGGTTGCGCAGATCATCCGGACGAACAAGAGAGTACCTTTGCAAAGCCCCGATTAGCAGCAGTTCACCGGGCTTTACCGTTGCTGTTTCAGGATGGTAGTTCAGAGTTCATCCTTCAGGCTGTAAGGCGGCTAAAGCGACAGCAGGGAAAGCTCAGAACTTCAGGGGAGTGCTTTGATGAATCGACTTTTTTCCCATCGACTGTTTCTAATTCCAGCTTTTTTCTTTCTCACCAATCCAATTGCGCCCGCTCAAACAGCAAAGACTTACTTAATAACGGGGCGTGTCCATGATGAATTGAACCGCGGCGTTGACCGGGTCACGATTTGCGCGGTCCCGGAGGATTATGCTCAGACGCGAAATGCCACTTGTACTCTGTCGGACGCTGCCGGGTACTTTGTAATCCGGACGGAAAGCGTTGTGCTGCATAGAATCTTTCCCGAGAAATCAGGTGACGGGTATGAGTTTCAGCGTCCCCTTTTCTACCGAAATCCTTCAATTTCCATTATCGCGGTCATGCCCACTGAGGCTAACACTGCAGCTCCTATTCAAGTCCCGCTGGGACCCAAAAACGGAGCGATCATTGGCAGGAGTGTGGACACGGATACTGGCAAGCGAATTGAAAGTGTGCGCTTCCTGCTATGTCAGGCGGCGAACCCGCTGGTGTGCTGGAGCTTCAGCGCCAAGAGTACCGCAGGAAACTTCAGGTTTCTCGCCGCGCATGTTCCATTTACGCTAAAAGCCACAGCGGCAGGCTACGAAGATTGGTGGGGACTCAATGGTGACGACAAGAATCCAATAAGCGTTGCTGCCGGCGACACCTTGAATCTTGAACTTAATTTGAGGAGACAAGCGTCAGCGCGGAACCTGGCATTAGACGAATCGGAAAAGGATCCGCTTTCGCATTTGCCGGCCCCAAAGCAAACTACCCCCGCCGATGGCGTGGAACTAACTGCCGTACCACGAGTGACGAAGTTGGAATGGGAGCCGGTGGAGACCGCTGTCTCATACAGGATTGAAGTTGATTACTGCGATGGCTTCAAAAGCAGGCGAGAGTGTCTAGATCCGCAGCCGCACGCGTCAATAGGAGACTCTAAGCTCGTCCAGACCACCAGTTTTGAATTCGCTTTCGTCGGTGCGCAGCCGGGCAGATGGCGCGTTTCGGCGATAGACGCGAACGGAAAAGAAGGATTTAAGAGTCCCTGGTGGACGTTCTTTCATTTGAGGTAACGCAGGATTCAATGAAGCGCTGATCAAAATCAACCTGTTCGCTTAAGGCGCTGTAGCCCGTCCCTCGCTAATCCTCTCGGGCCGCTTTAAGACTGGCAATCATCTGGATTACCTGGGCCGCGTTCGGCGCCTCGGGAAGGTCTTTCAAATACTGCTCAAACGCTTTGCGAGCTTCTGGAATCTTCTTCTGCGAATTATAGAGATGGCCCAGCAGCAACTGCGCGCCGGCCACCGACGCTCCTCCCAGCTCGTAAGCCCGCAACAGTTCACGCTCAGCTCTGTCGTTTTGCTGTAGCTGCATCAGCGCGCCTCCCAGAAGCATATGCGCGTTGACCATGTTGGGACTGAGCGCCAGGGCTTTGTCGAATTGGGAAACGGCCTCGGCAAACTTGCGCTGCCGGTTGAGTCCAAAGCCCAGCTTGAAATGCACGGTTGCCTGGGTGGCTGGAGGCACCTCCTTGAGCTGCAGAATAGGCAGGTAGATTTTCTCTGCCTCTACCATCTGGCCCGCACCACTCAAGGCGTTTGCATACGCCAACCGCACCTCGAGCATTCCCCGGTTCTCCTCGTAAAGCGGTCCAAGAATTTCAATTGCCTCCTTGAATTTTTCCTGCCGATTAAGCACCACACCTAGATTCATCCGGGGGTAAAAAAAACGCTTGCTGATTTCGGTGGCTTTCCTAAAGGCCACGGCTGCCTCGTCCAGCCGGTCAAGCTTCATGAAAATGACGCCGAGGTCGCTGTAGGCCCTTACGTATTCCGGATAAATTTTGATCGCCTTCTGCAACTCGCTAATGGCGTCATCAAACTTTTTCGCGCCAATCCACTCCATCGCTTTCTTGTAAGCAGCCTGCGCTTTTTGAGGTACGTTCTTTTCAAAGGTGGTGACGTCCAGAACTTCATGAACTACTTTTTCCGGGGGCAGCGGTTTGAGAAAAATGGTCAGGTAAGTCGGTTGCAGGCCCTGAAGGGTGAGGTTGGCAGTTGTCGTGTCGAAATTCTGTCTGTCGCCTTCGATGGTAACAGTGTAATTAGCGGTCCCACTGGTTGGAGTAGGCATCTCAAATTTGCCTTTTGAGTCGGTGAAGAATGTGTCCATAAAGCCGTTATCGCGGACCAGGGTCAGACGAAGAACATTGGGGGGTGGGCCGCCTCCCGGCATAAAGACCTGTACCACACTTGCCGGCTGACTCTGGGCAAGTGCGAGCCCCGAACAGAAACAAAACACCAGTGCTCCGGTAATAATCCGCACCCTTGAATTTACCCGACCCATAATCTTCCTCCAGCTCAACCGAAGATGAAACAATAGAACACTACCGTCGATCGGTTAGACCGATCTTGTGGTCACAGAAGTCCTGCTCAACCGTTCGCCACACTGCGAGTTTCGGCCCCCTTCCATGGCGGCAGCGTCTTTCGCGCAGGCTTCTCTTTTTTCAAGCCCAGCGCCCAATCGGCTTGCATGAGGGTATGAATGTCGCGCGTGCCCTCGTAAATGATCGCCGCTTTGCAATTGCGCAGGTAACGCTCGACGGGGTAGTCATTGGAGTATCCATTCGCACCGTGGACTTCGATGGCCATGGACGCGGCCGTTTCGCTGCGGACCGTAGCCTGCCACTTAGCCAAACTTGTCGCCCGGCCATTCGCCTGTCCGGTGTTCTTCAAGTAGCCGGCGCGCAAACAAAGCAAGTGGGCCATCTGGTAGTCGGCTTCCATCAGGGCGATCTTTTGTTTCACCAGTTGATGATTCGCGATTTTGGTCCCAAAGGTTTCGCGCTCCAGGGCATAGGCGACTGACGCGTCACGCGACGCTCGGATTACGCCAGTGGCGCCGGCAGCCACCGTGTAGCGTCCCTGTTCGAGCGCAAACATGGCGATCTTGAAACCTTCGCCTTCTTGGCCCACCAGATTTTCCTTAGGCACTCGCACGTCCTGTAGTGAAAAGTAACCGGTGTTGCCGGCGCGAATTCCCAGCTTGCCGTGAATCGTTCCGGAAGTGAACCCCTTCACCGTCCGTTCGACGATGAAGCATGACATGCCGCTGTGATCGCGTTGGCGACGCTTCTCTTCATCGGTCCAACAGAAGAAGAGAAAATTGTCGGCCACGTCCGCCAGGCTGATCCACATCTTCTCGCCATTCAGCACATACTCGTCGCCTTCGCGGCGCGCGGTCGATCGCGAACCCACCACATCCGAACCAGCGCCCGGCTCAGTCAATCCGTAAGTGGCCAGCTTTTCGCCCTTCGCCTGTGGGACCAGATATTTCTGCTTTTGCTCTTCAGTACCCCAGGTGTAAAGCGTCAACGAGTTGAGCCCTGTATGCACCGACATCACGACCCGCATAAACGTGTCGACTGCCTCCAACTCCTCGCAGACAAGTCCGAGCGAAATGTAGTCGAAACCGGCTCCGCCATACTCTTCCGGAATACAGACACCCAGCAGGTTCAACTCGCCCATCTTGCGAAGCACTTCGGGATGAAACTCCTGTTTCTCGTCCCACTCTTTGATGTATGGCGCAACTTCCTTTTGGGCAAACTCGCGCACCGTCTGGACCAGGGCCAGGTGATCTTCAGTCAACTCGAAGTCAATCATTGGGAAACTCTCTCTTGAAGTATTGGGATTGAAAAATGACCGCGTCATCTTAGCTAGTCCAAAGTCCAATGTCCAAAGTCCAATGTCTTTGCGCTTTTGGGCTTTGGCTGTGGACTTTGGACTTTGGACTTTGGACTTTGGACCATAAGGTTCGACTTTGGACGTTGGACTTTGGACGCTATACTTCGCCCCATGCCCAAGAAAGCGAAATCAAACATCGTTAAGGTCGGTCTGGTCCAGATGAGTTGCGACCAAAAGCCGGAAGCAAATCTGAAAAAGGCCATTGCCCGGATTGGCGAAGCGGCCAAGCAGGGCGCTCAGATTATTTGTTTGCAGGAGCTTTTCCGCTCCCAGTATTTTTGCCAAACAGAAGACACCGAGCTCTTCAAGCTGGCCGAAACTATTCCCGGCCCAACCACCGAGGTCCTGAGCAAAGTTGCAAAGAAGAAGAACGTGGTCATCATGGCTTCGTTATTCGAAAAGCGGGCCGCCGGCGTTTATCACAACACCACGGCTATTATCGACGCGACCGGAAAGATTGCCGGCAAGTATCGGAAGATGCACATCCCCGACGATCCGCTCTACTACGAAAAGTTTTATTTCACTCCGGGCGACCTGGGCTTCCAAACGCACGACACAAAATATGGCAAGCTTGGCGCGCTCGTCTGCTGGGATCAATGGTTCCCCGAGGCTGCTCGTCTGACAGCTTTGAGCGGCTCGCAGTTTCTTTTCTATCCAACTGCAATCGGTTGGCTGCCGGATGAAGATGAGGAGATGAACCAGGCCCAGCATTCCGCGTGGGAGACGATCCAACGTGCGCATGCGATCGCAAATGGGGTTTACGTCGTGGCGGTGAATCGGGTGGGCCGCGAAGGAAAGCTCAACTTCTGGGGCCAGTCGTTTGTGGCCGATCCCTTTGGTCGCATCATCGCCAAGGCTTCGTCGGATAAAGAAGAAGTGCTCGTGGTCGATTGTGATCTGGACAAGATCGAGGAGACGCGTCAGAACTGGCCCTTCCTGCGTGATCGCCGCATCGACTTTTACGCGCCCCTTTCTTCACGGTTATTAGACAGCCCCGGCAAATAATCGCTCATGCCAACTCCAGCCGAACTCGGTTACCGCATGCCCGCCGAGTGGCAGCGTCACAGTGCAACCTGGCTTTCGTGGCCCAAGGATCCCGAAACCTGGCCCGACCGCGTGCCGCAGGTCCAGGAAGTCTTTCTGCAGATGATCGCGGCGCTGGCGCCGCATGAAACGGTGAACCTCTTGGTGAACGACGCCGACAGCGAAGCAGCCGTTCGCGCCCGATGCACCTTCCCGAGTTCGGAAAATATTCGGTTTCATCAAATACCCACGGTCGACTCGTGGATTCGTGATTACGGTCCAAACTTCCTGTTGTCGGAACCGGGGTCCAATGTCGAACATCGCCTCGCCTACAACGATTGGATATTCAACGCCTGGGGTAACAAGTACGAAGATCTGAAGCAGGACGATTCCATACCATCCCGTCTGGAAAGTTTACTGCGTGTGCCAAGGTTCGAGCCCGGCATCGTGATGGAAGGCGGCTCGATCGAAGTCAATGGCGCCGGCTGCGTGCTCACCACGGAGCAATGCCTCTTGAATCCAAACCGCAACCCTCATCTCAGCAGGGTTGAGATTGAGGAGTATCTGCGAAACTACCTGGGAGTTGAAAAAGTCTTGTGGCTCGGGGAGGGGATAGTCGGCGACGACACTGACGGACATATTGACGACATTGCTCGCTTCGTTGCTCCCGATGTCATTGTGTGCGCAGCGGAGGAGGATCCGGAGGATGCTAACTACGAACTACTCCAGGACAATCTGCGCCGCCTACAGACTATGACGGATGTGCATGGTCGCCCTTTCGAGATTGTTAACTTGCCGATGCCCGGAATTATAGGTGGGACGAGTACTGACCATCGCAACCTCGATCGCTTACCGGCGTCGTACGCCAACTTTTATATCGCGAACAGTGTGGTGCTGGCGCCAATTTTCGGACACGCTAACGACGCTCGCGCGCTGAGTACCCTGGAGCAGTTGTTTCCAACTCGTCGGGTAGTAGGGATCAACTGCGAGCCGCTGGTTTGGGGCATGGGAACTATTCACTGCGTAACGCAGCAACAGCCGCAAGACAAGAGTTAATCCGCAGATTTCACAGATTTCACCGATTTAGAGAGTACAAAACGGCGATGTTCCAGACTTCGCCCGCCAAAGTTAATCAGTAATCCAACTTCGTGACCAGTTGCTTTCAGATAATTTATTACTTGCGCCTCCTCTGTGCCGCTCATTCGGGATAACGCTTTCAACTCAACCAGGACGGCATTAAAACAAATAAAGTCAGCCCTGTAGGTAGTCTCGAGCGCTTGGCCTTTGTAGTTCAGAGTTAGTTTTTCCTCCCGCAAGAATGGGATGCCCCGAAGAGCAAACTCAAAGCCGAGAGCTTCTTGATAAACAGGCTCCAAAAATCCACATCCCAGTTGGCGGTGCACTTCCATGCACGCCCCAATGATCGAATACGTTCGAGGGTCCTCTTCGAAAACACTTTTCAGCACGCCATGATTTTATCAGCTGTTCTCTTTAATCTGTGTAGCAAACGTCCAACTTCTTGTTTTTTCAGCAAGAAACTAAGCTGCTAAAAGAGCAAGATCCGGTTGGCGAAACTTCAAGGCGGTGGCCATTACTTGGTGCCCCTTGCGCGTGATGCGGTAGTAATTAGTCTTA
>JANNJZ010000089.1:0-18520 GCA_031396065.1 Pyrinomonadaceae bacterium
GGTGCCTTTTTTGGAGTGCGGTGACCCCTCACCGCTTTGGTCATCGGCGACCTGTCGCCGCCGTCCTGATCACGTTCAACAGCACGTCGGCAAAAACCTGCTGCTCCATCGCGACGGCTGCGACAGGTCGCAGACGACCAAAGCGCTGACGGGTCAGCGCACTCCAAAGAGAGGCCGCTGCGACAAAATTCTTAAACGAGGCACAAAATGCGTAACCTTTTGTTCTCTAATACTCGGCTTGGCTCGCTCGCAGTCCTGCCTACCGTCGCGCTGTGCGTTTGTCTGATCGGCATACTCTCGAGCGATTCATTCTCTACCTCAATCGTGACGTCGACGCCGCACCGGTGGGCGGTGCCCACCTCTAAACGAACGCCTCATTCTCTACTGCCGTCAGCGAATGCTGTTCAGGCGAGATCCGGGCCGCGCCGAGCCACCACCGTCGTCCTTGATGATTCGGACTTTTACGAGCACATCCCCAAGGGCGACATCATCACCCAAGCAGGAATGCAGGAGGGCGGGAGGCCCCCGGAGCGGGTGCAGCCTACGGGAGCGGCCACGCCGCAGCAGCGAACCACACCGGAACCGGCGGGCGGCCGGCCACTTCAAGCAGGTCTGCCGCCGGGCTCGTGGTTGTTCAATAATTCGGGGCTCGTGATCCGCTCGCAAGCCTTCATCTACGCCAGGGCCAACATACCTGAGACTGGAACCTATCACCTGTTTGTGAGAAGTCACGGGAGCTCTGACAGTTCCTTCCGTGTCACCGTCGGCGAAAAACAGCCCACCTTGGTCTTTGGCAATGAATCACTCACCTGGAAGCCAGGCGGAACTCTGCAACTCAAAGCGGGTTTGGTCGACGTCGTGCTGAGCCGCATCGTTCTGGGCGCCAACAATGTCGGTTCAACCTTTGATGCTTTGGTCCTTACGAAAAACGCAGACTTTAGAGAGGCGGACTTGAAGTCGATGGAGTTGCCGGACGACGTGGCGCTTTTGAAGGAGTACACGATCCCCCGGTCTTCAGCAGTAAAGTTTGGTGATGTTGACGGCGACGGCAAAACCGATTTCTTCGTAGTCACGAGAAACTATGACGGCCAGGTCTTCAACCACGAGGGCCGCGAACTGTGGGGTTATGAGAATGAGCAGGAAGGTGCCAGGGAGCGGGGTGGATTTGAAGCTCCCGGGTTGATTTGGGATCTCGATCGGGACGGTTCCGCCGAAGTGGTCCACTATCGTCTGACCGGTGGCAAGGAGTGGTTAGTTGTCTCTGACGGACGCACCGGGGCAATCAAGTATCGGACTGAATGGCCCACTCGGCCCATGCCGCACGAGTACAACAACTTCAGGTTGGCAGTTGCCAAGCTCAACGGGGACTATCCCAGTAATATTCTGGTGTTCACGGATTCTGGCGGCACCATCTCGGTTACGGCGTACACAAAAGATTTGCAGCAGCTTTGGCAGCACGTTGAAAACCGTCAGAAGGATCATCTTGGCCACTACGTCTATGCGGTGGACCTGAACAAGGATGGTAACGACGAAGTGGTCGTGAGCCCACTGGTGCTTGATTCAAATGGCCGGGTGCTGTGGAACCGCTACGATCTCTTTGACGACAATCACGAACACTGCGACAGCTTCCGTTTCTATGACATTGATGGTGACGGTCAGTTGGAATTATTGGCGCCGCTCAGCGAAGCGGGCGTGGTCGTCTTCCGTTCGCGCGATGGAGCCGTGATGTGGAGGGGGCCGGCGGAACATTCACAGCAACTTGAAGTGGGGAACTTTCTGAGTGGTCGACCGGGACCGCACATCGCAGTCAACGCCAGGACTTACGGCAGAAACGGTGAGCCGGGACTGTCCGCACAGCTGCACTGGTTCGACGCCAAAGGTAATCTGCTCTCCAAGTGGCCGGCGAATCCGCTCAATGGCAATCCCGATTTTGTTAAAGGCGACTGGAATGGCGACGGCAAGGAAGACTTGTTCTGGTACAAATTTAAGCTGACCGATGACGGGAAGGGCGTGCTCTATCTAAAACAGGATGCCTACCACATGTTCGACTTCATGGGACTGGGATCAGATCAAGTCATCGCCCGCGGCGGCACGACTCTACAAGTCTACGGTGCTAAGAATGCGAAGCCAAAGACCGGACTCAAGCGAGACTTCAACTACTGGAAGCGGGTTGCGAACCACACTCATTACTGAGGAGATTTCAAATACCTATGAGGATACTCCGGATTGTATGGTTATCCCTGGTGATTTTCGGGCTTGGAGTTGAAGGCTCAGGCCAAACCACGGAGGCCAATCGGCAAGCGAGTAGGACCAACTTCAAATTTGACTTCGGGCCGGGGAAACTAGCCTCGGGCCATACTCAGATATCGGCGGACCATATCTATTCGAAGGTAACAGGCTATGGCTTCGAACCCGGTGCGAAAATCTCCTGCATCGATCGCGGAGGACTGAACCCACTCCGCAGTGATTTCTGCACCAGCGATGCGCCGTTCTTTTTTTCCGTCGCCTTGCCCGAAGGGAACTATCTGGTAACCGTTACGCTCGGTGATGCGCAGGGTGAATCGACAACCACCATAAAGGCCGAACTGCGGCGCCTGGTTTTAGAAAAGGAGCACACTTCGCGGGGCCGACTAGTAACCCGATCATTTGTGGTGAACATCCGCACGCCTCGGATCGGCAGCGACGGTGAGGTGAAATTGAAGGACCGTGAGAAGACGACGGAGATTTGGGCCTGGGACGAAAAATTGACGCTCGAGTTCAATGACGCCCGGCCCGCTGTCGCCGCACTCACAATTACCAGGGTGGCGAACATTCCGACCGTTTATCTGCTGGGAGACTCGACGGTTTGCGACCAACCGCGTGAACCTTATGCAAGCTGGGGGCAAATGCTGACGCGGTTTTTCAAACCAGGCATCGCTATAGCCAACCACGCGGAGTCTGGAGAGTCGCTACGCAGTTCACTAGGCGCGCGGCGGCTCGACAAAGTGCTCAGCCTCATGAAGCCCGGCGACTATCTGTTCATTCAGTTTGGCCACAACGATGAGAAAGAGAAGGGTGAAGGTGTCGGAGCTTTCACGACCTACAAGGCTGACCTAAAGCGTTTTGTAAGTGGCGCCCGTCAAAAGGGTGGCATTCCGGTGCTGGTTACGCCAATGCAACGGCGCACCTTTGACGCTGATCGCAGGATTACGAACTCACATGGCGATTACCCCGAGGCGGTCCGCCAAGTGGCGACGGAAGAAAAAGTCCCACTGATTGACCTGCACAAAATGAGCACAGTCTTCTACGAAGCAATGGGGCCCGAGAAGTCGAAGCTGGCATTCAAGGACGGCGATGGCACTCATCACAACAACTATGGAAGTTATGAGTTGGCGAAATGTGTGGTTGTGGGAATCAAAGCTAATAGGTTGAGGATTGCGAGGTATCTTGACCGGGAGGTCCCGACGTTTGATCCGCGGAAGCCGGATGCGTTAGAGAGTTTTAGGGTGCCTGCCAGTCCGGATACCGCGACCGCGAAACCGCTGGGCAGTTGATATGAACCAACGCGACGGTGCGGGAGCGTATTGAGTTCAATCTTACGTTCGCTAGAGGTGGGCACCGCCCACCGGTACGACGTGGGTGACACCATTCAATCGAATAACCCGACGCGAATTATGTATCAGACTCGTTTCGTCCACGCCGCACTTAGGTTCGTTTAGAGGTGGGCGGTGTCCTTGAAACGAGAATAATTCAGTGCGGTTGGGATTCAAATCACGCTAAGGGCCGCCGGCTTCACCCGAATCTCAACGGCCTTTGAGCCCAGGGTTGGGTGCTTAGCCACGAGCCGAATAACTCCTGACGCCTGCTTCGTCTTAATCCAAACGGCTCCCGCACCTCCAAAAAGCGAGAATGGATTCTCGCCGATAATCTCGCCGGGGCCAGTGATACTCAGAACAATTGCCGCGTTGGCTAAAGGTCGAACGGCGCCGTATTCGTCAGTCACTTTCATCACCACTCGCGTGGCATCGATCCCATCGCCAACCAATTCTAGGTCGTCTGCGGACAGCAATAGCTGGCGATCAGCTCCGCTGCCCGAGAGCATTTTCGTAATCACTTTCTTGCCGTCGATGTAGCCTTCGAGTTTCAAGTCGCCCCAACCTTTACCGATTGCATCGCGGATGTTGGTCACAAATGGCGCATATTTGAGATGGGGAAAGGTTTGCTTGTCAGGGTCAACGTCGGCGACGAGTCTATCGCCAATATAGATCTTCAGGTGATCACAATTTGACGAGACCATCGCTATGGTAAAGGTCTCGTTGCGGTCGCCGCGCGACCAGTCGAAGGCCGGTTCCAACACAATTTCCTCTTTCGGATCACACTGCGACATATAGAAGCCGGCGGCGGGTTTGGGAATCCGAAAGATATCGGAAACTCCGTGATAGCAGATGCGATCGCTGGAGCAGAAGTTTGCATGTGTGTTGTAGTCGAAAGCACACCAGCCGATACCTCCGGCGTAGCGCTTATCGGAGGCCAATTGATTGTGGATCCGAGCGTGACGCATTGCATGTTCGGTGATCCGTTCGACGTTATCGTTTCGCTTAGTCGGGTACATATGCCCGATAAACTCGGTATTAAAGTAGCGCGTCCGATTCGGTGGCCTGAGGGGGAGTTGAAAATCGTTCATGGTGAAAACATCTTCGAGCTGCTCCGAATCGTATTTGTAACGCACGCCTCCCGTCTGACGCGAATCGTCCAGCGAGTGGGCCAGCTGATTCGTGCGCGTGTAAAAGTCGTGATAGTCTCCCGATTCATTCACCCGCACGCCCCAGAGGATGATCGAAGGATGGTTCCAGTCGCGCTGGATCATCTCTTCGACATAGCGCACCGAAAGCCCTTTCCACTGATCGTCACCGACATGCTGCCAACCGGGTATCTCTTCAAACACCAGCAGCCCGATTTCATCGCAGGCGTCCAGGAAATGCGGCGACTGCGGATAGTGGGAGGTACGCACCACGTTGCACTTCAATTCTCGTTTGAGAATCAAGGCATCGCGTCGTTGCACCCGAGCGGGCATGGCCTGGCCTACATAAGGATACGTCTGATGGCGGTTCAGGCCGCGCAACTTAACGTGACGGCCGTTCAGATAAAACCCGTCTTCCCGAAAGCTCGCCTCGCGGAATCCGATATTCGTCTCATAATGATCGTTGGTACTGCTCCCTGACAGCGCCACCCGCACCTGATAAAGCTTGGGACGATCCAGATCCCACAGCTCGATTGCCGGGAGGTTTCTGAACGAAAGGTCGTGGTGAGCAGCTGCGGTCGCTGGAAGATCATCCGACGTTGTGGCTATCACTCGATCACCGTCGCGTAACTCAGCCGTGAGCTTGAGTGGACCAGTTGCCGGGCTCTGACTGTTGAGAAAACACCGTACATCGACTCGGCGATCGCTCTTCAGTACGTTGACCGGCTTAGCGAAGACGTTTTCGATAAACGTTTCGGAGACGACGCGCAGTTGGACATCGCGGTAGATGCCGCCAAAGGTCAGATAGTCGATCTCTCCGCCGAACGGCGGTATGTCTTTCCGTTCGGTCGAGTCAACTTCCACCGCCAGGACGTTATCGCCCGGCCAGTTGAGATGGGAGGTCAGTTCAAATGAGAAGGGCGTGTAACCTCCGCGATATTCGCCCAACCGTTTGCCGTTGATACTCACCGTAGCAGCCGTCATCACCCCGCCGAAATCGATGAATACGCGCTTTCCCCGCATTGCGATTGGTAATTTGAAGTGGCGCCGGTACAGAGAGATGAATTGATAGGATTTATCGTCGAAGCCATGCCATGGAAGCATCTTGTTGGTATGCGGGATCGTGACCCGGGCGAAGCGACTCTCGTCAAGGGTCGGGCTCGCCCCGTTTGGTAAGACCCGGTCGCTATACAACCAGTTATGGTTGAGCGGGTAAACGCGCCTCGCCCAACGGCCAGATGTGAGCGACTGCGCGCTGGCGTCGGTCTGGAACTGCGGTAACAGCGCCAGACCCGCCAGTCCGATGCTGGTTGTCTTTAAGAAATCGCGCCTTGGTTGGGGGTCCGAAGTTTTTCTTTTCATCACATCTCTTCGACGAAGGTTGGTGTGTTAGAACTCATGGAATTCCTGTCTACTTCAACTTTCGATCACACTGTTTGGATAGCTGCAGGCGAAGTTCGCAGACTTGAAGGCCCTGAACTTCTTCGGGTCCAAACAACAATGTTTTGTTATTGATCGAAGGTCCGTTGACAAACTACTTGGGGTAACCGGTTAACGCATTTATTATAACCGCAAGAGCGCGGTTTCGGTTGAACAATTCTGTGGTTCCGCAGGAGCTAGCACGAGAGTGTCTTTGACTCGGGAGTTAACCCTAACTACATCCTGCGAGAGCGACTGAAGCTGGGAGCGCAGGCATCCTGCCTGCAATTGAGCGCGAAGCGCGAACCAGTTGATGAAGCACTTAAATTCATTGGAACCATAGCGCGTGCTGCGCACGCTTCGGCAGGCAGGATGCCTGCGCTCCCAGCTAAACTTTTGAGCTCTAACTGAATGTACAGTGAAACATGAGGAGTCGGTAAATGAAACAAACCCTGGCGCGGATGATTACCGGCCTATTGATCGCAAGTGCATGGTTACTGGTGGTCGTTAGGACCGAGGGACAAAGTCGGTGGCAGGTTCCAATTGAGTCCGGTTGGCGGTTCACGTTGGGGGACCCTCCGACAGCCGAGAAAATCACCTTCGACGACGCGGGCTGGCGCACGCTCGACGTCCCTCACGATTGGAGCATTGAAGGCCCCTTTGATGAAAAGAACCCTACCGGCGGGGCGGGAGGGTTTCTCCCCGCGGGTGTCGGTTGGTATCGCAAACACTTCACTCTTTCACCAGACCATGCGGGGCGTCGTGTGTTTTTGGATTTCGACGGCGTGATGGCGAACAGCGATGTTTGGATCAATGGTTTTCATTTAGGCAAACGGCCGTACGGCTACGTTAGCTTCCGATACGAACTTACCGGGCATCTCAGCTTCGGCAAAGGATCAAATGTAATTGCGGTTCGAGCCGATAACTCCGGCCAGCCGGCTTCGCGTTGGTACTCGGGCGCCGGCATCTACCGGCATGTGCGCTTGCTGATAACCAATCCCGTTCACCTTGATCAATGGGGTACTTTCATTACCACTCCGCAAGTCTCCGCTGAAAGTGCAACGGTGTTGGTCCAAAGCACAGTGGTAAATCAATCTGAATCAGCCCGCAAAGTCGTCCTCGAGATCACTTTGGTTGGGCCCAATGGCCAACCAATGAAATCGGTCAAGACTGACCCGCAGACGGTCTCGGCCGGGGGCTCGGCTGATTTCAAGCAGAACGTGGTCGTGAGGAATCCCGGGCGATGGAATCTCGAACAGCCAGCCATCTACAAGGCCCGGGTAAATGTGCTTGCCTCGGGCGTAACGCTGGACGAAGAATCGACGGCCTTCGGTATTCGTGAGTTTCGTTTTGAGTCTGCCACGGGTTTCTGGCTCAATGGCCGGAACTTCAAAATCAAAGGGGTCTGTCTTCATCACGATGGTAGTGCGTTTGGAGCGGCTGTTCCTTTACGCGCCTGGGAGCGACGGCTGGAGATCCTAAAGGAGTTGGGAGTCAATGCGATTCGCACTGCGCATAATCCGCCAGCCCCGGAGTTTTTGGACTTATGTGACCGCATGGGCTTTTTGGTGATGGACGAGATGTTTGATAGTTGGACCCTCGCGAAGAATCCTCACGACTATCATCTTTATTTTAACGAGTGGTCCAAGACTGACACTCGTGACATTGTCCGCCGCGACCGCAACCACCCGAGCATTATCGTTTACAGCACCGGGAACGAAATCCGCGACACGCCGCAAGCCGAGATGGCGAAGAAGATCCTCAGTGGACTGGTGGAAGTCTTCCACGAGCATGACCCCACGCGTCCGGTTTCACAGGGATTATTTCGTCCAAATGTCAGTCACGACTATGACAATGGACTAGCGGATATCCTCGACGTCGTTGGCCAGAATTACCGCGAAAACGAAATCCTTGCCGCGCACCAGCAGAAGCCGACGCGCAAGATACTGGGCACTGAAAATGGCCACGCTCGCACGGCGTGGTTGGCCTTACGCGACAATGCGCCTTATGCCGGCCAGTTTCTTTGGAGCGGGATTGATTATCTTGGCGAGTCGCGTTGGCCGGGCATCGCGAACTCTTCGGGGCTCCTCGATCGCACCGGCACTCCACGTTCTTTGGCCTATGAACGCCAGAGTTGGTGGAGCGACAAACCGATGGTCTACATTACGCGCCGAGTGGCGCCGCCACCTGCGACCCCAACTGATCCTGGCTATGAACCTGACCAGCGCCGCCAGCAGGTCTTGTTTTCAGACTGGACCCCGCGGAATTCGACAGCTCATGAGGAGAACGTTGAAGTCTATAGCAACTGCGACGAAGTGGAGCTCTTTCTCAATGGCAGATCGTTGGGCTCCAAACAACTTCCCCGCGACGCCTCATCGCGCAATTGGAAAGTTCCTTTCGAACCGGGATCACTGAAGGCGGTCGGGAGGAATGGCGGTCGAACTGTAGCGTCTCATGAACTACAGACGGCGGGGAAACCGGCAAAGATCATACTTACGGCAGATCGAACGACGGCGGCTCCCACCTGGGACGACGTCTCATATCTCAAGGCGGAGATCGTTGATGAGAAAGGTGTGCTGGTTCCTGGCGCCAACGACCTCGTCGCGTTCGCGGTGTCAGGTCCTGGCGCCGTGGTCGCAGTTGATAATGGAAACAATTCCAGTCACGAACCTTTTCAGGCTAATCATCGCCGTGCCTATCAGGGGCGGTGCTTTGCGATGGTCAAGGCTAAAGACTCACGTGGACAGATCAGAATCACTGCTGTGGCTTCTGGTTTAGCAAGCGCTTCAGTCACCATCCGGGCCGTGGCTGGGCCATAAGTGCGCCTGTTTGGCTTTGCACTAAAAATAGTTTGCGGACGACACTCAGGCTAGCCCGGGGTAGCGGGCGATAGCGTAAAGCCTGGGGTGGAGCGCAGCGGAACCCCAGGAAACTCGTCGCGAGAGAGCGCAGCCCGCGATAGCGGGCGACAGCCCCCGGAAACTCGATAACGCTGTCGCCCGCTACCGCGGGCTAACCTTAATCTTGAGCCATCAACCTGGGGTTCCGCTGCGCTCCACCCCAGGCTTTACGCTATCGCCCGATATCGCGGGCTAAGACTCGGTATCTACTTCATGGGAATCTGCTCGAGCAACAGCCGCATCTGGGCCACCGTTTTGGCATAAGCCGGATCAGCAGCCAGGTTCTTCAATTCAAGCGGATCAGTAGGGTGATCCAGCAGCATCTCGCCTGCCTTGCCGTCGTCCCATAAAACGTAGTGCCAGCGTTCGGTGCGAACTGACTTGCCCAGCTTGCCCTGATATTGGACCACGGTGAGAGCTGGGTGGTCCCACTGCGCCAGCGGATTTCGCAGCAACGCGCTGAGGTTATGGCCTTCAAGTTTTGCCGGACTTTCGTAGGGTTGCGGCAGACCGCAAAGTTCGACGAGGGTCGGGAACATGTCTAGCAGTTGCACGGTGCGCGGAGAGACTCCGGATTTGGTTCCCGGTCCCGCCCAGATCAGCGGGACCCGAGTGTTGATTTCAAAGAGTGAATAAGCCTTTGACCATTTACCCTTCTCACCCAGGTGATACCCATGATCGCCCCAAAATACTACGATGGTCTTGTCGCGAAGCTTGAGTCGATCAAGGGCGTCGAGCACGCGGCCCACCTGTTCGTCCATAAAACTCACCGCTGCGTAATAAGCCCGAATTACTTCTCGCGCTTCCTTTGGTGAGGCATCGCGGTTAATAAACAGATCGGTGTTTCGCCGGGCTATGGAGATTTCCGGGAAGCCCGGCGGCGCGATGGGCCGAGGCGAAAAGTCCGGCGGCAGTGGGATCTTATCGACATCGTAAAGGTCGAAGAACTTTTTCGTTGAAGTAGGTGGACTATGCGGCTTCGCGGAACCCATTGCCAAAAAGAAAGGCTGGTCCTGGTATTTCTCAAGGTACTCGATTGCCCGAGTGGCCATCCGATAGTCTTCGTTGTCCTCGCCGTTGCCTTCCAACATGACGATGCGATCGGAGTGTGATATTCGGTCTGCTCTGTCTGGATTTGAGGGCGGGCGTTTGGCTCCGGTGAAATTGCGAGCTTCACCGCCTTCGGTCCAGGCGTCGGTATCGTCGATCCCCCCATGAAAAATCTTACCCGACCGCAGGGTGACGTAACCGTTTGCTTTGAAGAGTTGCGGCAGAGACACGAGCTCCGGATGAAGGGCGCGGAAGTAGAGTTCGTTATCCATCACTCCGGTCTGCGTAGGATATTTGCCGGTTAGCAATGACGTACGCGACGGATTGCACAGAGGGAATTGCGTGTAAGCCCGGTCAAATCTCACGCCGCGGGCGGCGAGTTTGTCGAGGTTGGGAGTTTTGACGATCGTATTGCCGTAGCAACCAAGGGTGGGACGCAGATCGTCAGAGGCGATCACGATCACGTTGTATTTTTGTTTGGGGGCGGCAGCTGAGGATGAAGGGTGACGCTGCGAAAAAGCGCCGCACATCGCCAAGGTTAAAAGACAGACATATAAAACCGGTTTCATACCAATCCTTCTATTTCTTTCGCAATTGTCAGCGGCGTTCAAACCGAGGGCGCTCTATTCGGTGGTCTTACGACCGACCGTTCGTTTAGAGGTGGGCGGTGCCCACCTAAACGCACGGATTCCTGTTTATTAACCAAACGATCTCGTTTATCTCTGGCCCGCCACCAAACGGATCGGCCCCAGCAAGCCTGAGGTGACCGGTTGCACTTTCTCCATCTCTTGTGGCTGGAAGCGTTCCCCGTAACGTAGATTGAGCAAGCGATAGTCCGGCAGGCTATGCCCGGCCATGTAGTTGATAGCTGTGTTGGCGACCTCGACGCGAATCTTATTCGAGCCAGTGCGCAGCAGGCTGGTGATATCGAGCGAATAAGGCGGACACCAAACCGAACCGGCCCGTTTATCGTTGATATAAATGACGGCCGCCTCACGGATAGGCGCTTCAAACATGGCCTGCATCCCGGACCTGCTGGGTTGCGATTGATTCGCCTGGCCGTCGCCGAAATCGAGGCTGATCCGTCGCCCTTTTTGCAGCAGGCCGTCGGGAACGACCGCTTCCCGTTCGTACGTACCAACACCGGAGAAGAATCGAGTCTGTTCGTCATCCGTCCAGGAGCGGAGCCTATCCATTTGCACTGCCGGTCTACTCGGACCGAACGACACGCGCCAACCAGTGCTCAAATCAATCGGATCTTGCGCGGAAGATGAACTACTCAGCTGCGGACTCGGCAGAGCGCGCCTGGTAAAGACCAGGAGGCGCGAACCATAAGGATCGAGATCGAGCGAAACTGTTGTAGTGCCGGCTGCCAACGGCGCCACGACGTCTGCTGGCATCACGCTGCCGGTGAAAGGATCCCACCATTCAGGCTTCATGCCCGTTTGTCGGAATGTGGCTTTAACATTCTGTCGCGCATTGGAAGTGTTAGCCAAAAAATAGATTTCGGCGTCCGCGGTGGTGCGATGGACAAAACCGATGTCTGCGACGGCTGGCGAGATTGCTACGTCTGGACGGAGCGTGCCGGTTAACTTCCCTGAAAGTTGATTGACTTCATCTTCAACAAAGTGTGCCGGTGCGCCAGAGTCTTTGAACAAGCGTTGGGAGATGGCCAGAATCTCTTTGGTTTCGGTGTCTGTTGCTTTCATTCCGGGTGCGAGCGAGGGCGTCCGACGGGTCGCAATCAGAATGCCGCCGCCGCGCACGAACTGTTCGAGCTTTCGGTAGGTCTCGACCGGAATGCTCCCAACATCTGGAAGAATCACCGTCCGGTACCTCGTCCCACCCAGGACCAACGCGCCTTTCTCAACCCGGCCAATCTGCTTCAACGAGTCGTCGTCAAAGAAGTCGAGGTTGTATCCTGACTCCAGGGTTTTTGGGATGACGTTTGGTCCTACCCGCTCGCGCAACACTTCGATCATATGAATATTGCCAGTAGTGAAATGCGCCCACGCATCATCGTTTGGCATATATAGGGCGACATCGTTAGCCGGTTGTCCCTGTCGCAACAAATAGCTCAGCCGTTGCAGATATAACGAGACATCCGGCATGACCGGCCACCAGGGGTTCTTCTCGTTGTAGACGCCTGAGGCGTAGAAGCGCCAGCCGGGATATTCAACGCCGGGGGCAGTGTACGGCCAGCCGTGCCCGATCAATTGGTTAATCCCCTGGAGGAAATGTCGATCAGCCTCCGCTTTCATGTCTAGCGGCGTCGCTCTAAAAGCAGGGGAGTGGAGCCAGGTCCATGTTTCAGAAGACGTCACCGGGCGTCCGTACAAATGGTTGGCCGAAGATGCCCAGCGGGAAGCTCGCAGAGTTTTCCATTGTGAACCTTCGCCTTCGCTCAGATCGTTGTAGGCGTTGCTGGAGATTGTGGCGGCGGGGACGCCGTAATTCTGAATACGAAACAGAGTTCGATTCTTCTTTGACCATTCATGCATGGGCGCGAGAAAACGCTCGTTGAGCAGTTCTGTCAACGTCAATCCCCAATCGCGCCGGATCTTCGTGGTATCTGGTCCAACGTCGACTGCCAGCGCCGGCAAATGAGGCTTAAGGTCATAGCCCCGCCGCTTTTTGAACTCATCAAGGAGATCGGGTGTCCAATCGTGGCCATAAACTTCGAGACTGTCGCAGAAGATTGCATAAGGACGGGGGGAGCCCTTGGAATCAAAGGCCTGCATCATGCGGTCGCCGACATTCTTCAAATAGTTATCGGTAGCCGTGCGGTCGAGATGACTTAGTACGAAGCCTTCGGAGCCAACTGCCGGCCGCTTGACCTGCATTCCCGTCCGGCTGGAGATAAAGAAGAGCGCTTCGTGAGCACCTTCGAGGCCGGCGGGAAGCCAAACGGCGCCGTCCTTGATGTCTGTCAATTCACGCAAGCTGTCAGGCTTCACGGCATCCGCTGCTGTACGTGCCAGAAATACCGCCAGCAACTTTTCCCCGATCCCGATGTCCGGTACTTTGACGCGCTGGGAACCAGCAATCGCTTTGACGCGCTCGTAGCGCAATTTGCCGGCAGCTTCGCCAAGCGGAACAAACGGTCCACCAAAAGGCCAGCCGCTGCCGAGGGTAAGGTCAAAGCGGAGTCCCAACTCACTCGCTTTCGCAGAAGTGAAACGGAGCGCATCAATAAACTCGTCGGAAAGGAATGGCAGCGTCTTTATTCCGGCTTTTTCGTCGTCGAGTACTACCGGGTAAACCGGTTGCACCTCAAACCCGCCGATGCCGCCTTCTTTCATTAGTCGCATTTCACGCTCAAGCTGAGCCTTGGTGACTGCCGGGCCAAACCACCACCAGCGCATCATGATTCGCGAGTCATCAGGTGGGCGGAGAAAGGAGCGCTGCAGATCGTCGATTGGCGTTCCAGATGCCGATGTCAGGGGTAGACCAGCAACGAAGATTGCGAGCATTAGCACGACTCTTACCAAGCTCTTTGTCTGAGTTCTCATTGTCCTCCTAAGAAGAACACACAAGTGGGTCTGATCGGTTTACAAAGAAAAGCCCGAGTTACCTGCCGCGGATTGTAGAGATTACGAGATCAAGCTACCAGACCTCTGGTAGCGATTCTGTTGAATCTGCGTAATCTGCGGACGGTAACTCAGGCCTAATGCGTCCTCGGGTTCCCGATGGGAACCTTTAGAAAAAGATCCTTATGCCAAACTGGATGTAACGAGGATTGTTGTTAGCGAACAGAGTTCCAAATCTCGGCTCGTACGCTTGTCGAGCACGATATAGCTTCAGTCCTTCGAGGGTCCTGATGTCGAAAGAGGTGGCCGCCCTGGTGGCAAAACCCTCAGGAACACGAACACTGAAGAAGTTCAGTGGCAAGGCACCGACTGTTTGACCCACAGCGATTGGCAACCGATTGCTATCAAGCAGAGCATTGACCTGAGCCACAGTTGCCGTCTGCCCAGGATTGGCAACCATCCAGGCAGTCACATCGGCCTGCGTCAGGAGAGCTTCATTCGGTAGTCCGCCAAACCCAAAAGGCGTATTACCGGTGTTGTCGTAGCGGAAGGTTGGATGATTGAATGCATTGATCAAATCTACCCTGAAGTTGATCTTCCGCTTGCCCTCTCCACCCATAAAAGGCCATCCAAAACTTTTTTGAACAGACACGTCAAAATATTGCTGCATTGGAGCGCGAATATCCAGGGTGCGAGATACGTTCCCCAGAGAGCCTTTGGGAGGACGCATAAACGCCGCCGGATTGATATATGGTTCGCAGCCACCGCCAACCGAACAGCCTTTCGAATACAGTGGATTTTTAAGAGGTACCCCCTCAACGATGTTCAATCTTACGGATCGATTAGTCCCGCCCAACCTGTTTGTATCCGTAATGAACGGGGTGAAAGGTTGGCCTCCCTGGAAGCGCACCACCCCTGAAAGTGACCAGCCTCCAATGACCCCATCCACCAGCTTTGGTGCGTTGGCAAACAGCCATTTCCTGCGTCCAAACGGCAGGTCCCACACGAAGGTTGAACTCATATTGTGCTTGATGTCGAAGGAAGATATGGATCGGTCCCCACTGCGAGGCGCTCCATAGTAAACCTGGCCAAGCGTGGTACCGGTTGTTAGCACTCGGACATCGGGGCTGGCATCTGACGCGTCATCAATAGACTTTCCGTAGGTGTAGTTGACGGTGAACTGGAGCCCTTGCACGAACCGGCGTTGAACCTGAATATACCCTGCATGCCGAATACTATTAGCAGAGGGGTCGAAGAATCGATTCAGATTACCAAACCCAAAGTAGGGTGACGTCACACTGGCACGCGTAATGCTAACCGCAGCTCCGATCAATGACACGCGACCCAATGGATCGGCCAGGGTGCCTTCCGCGGAAAGGTTGTTTACCTCCAGCTGATCGACAAAATTGGGATCGCGCGGATTAACGTTTACGAGTGGCATGTATAGATGCGTCCCTTTATTACCTACGTAGGCCACTTCAACTACCGTGTTTTTCATCACCTCCATTGACGCCGAGAGATTCCAGTTTTGACTGTAGGGAATCTTACCCGCGCCATCCCCGGGATACACAAACCCCGACATAGCGATGCTGTTCGCCACATTAGTTCCGTTGGGCAGGATACCAAGTCGTTGGACGATATCGCCGGTAGCGCCCAATGGTGGGTTATAAGAAAGTGAAACGGGCTGGGTTGGATCCGCGACAAAGCCCGCCGTCGAACCGTTGACGTTCGTAGATGCTCCCTGGAAACTGAAAAAGTCGGGATTCGGACTTCGATTGTTGCCGGTGATCGCGGCGTGTGAGATACCATAACCCCCGCGAACAACCAGACCTCTGTTTTCACCCCATTTCCACAGGCTCGGACTCCAGGCGAAACCGAAGCGCGGCTCAAAGTTAGTCTTGGCGACAGGCACAAGGTACCGCGAATTCCCTCCGCGTCCGGCAAATGCAAAAGCCGGTATGAGTACAGTGGTGGGAACGTAGCTGGGAATGGGAGAGGCGGCTGGTATTCCGAGTCCGCCAGCGCCACTTGCCACTGCCCGTCGTTGAGCTTCAGTGAGGGTAACAGTTTGCGCTTGATCTAAGCGAAACACACCTTGGAGATCGTGCTTTTCGGTTCGCGGAAGCTGTAGCGAATAGCGAAGTCCCAGATTGACTGTAAGATTCGGACGGACCTTCCAATCGTTTTGGACAAACGCCGCGCCGGCCCTCCAACGATAGTCGTAGTTGACCAGCAGGGGGCGTACCTGCACCACGTTAGGAACTCCAATTAAGAGGCTCGCCAAACTGTTTCCGCCCGCGGCGACGTTGTTTGCTCTGGTGCGATCTGTATTTAAGGTTCTGAATTCCCATCTTCCACCGGAGGCGCCAAAAAACGGGATCACATTCAAGCGGGCGTGGCTCAAGTCCACCCCAAACTTCCAACTCATGTTGCCGCGAGTCCAGTAGGCAATGTCATTAATGTTGAAGCGCTCCTCGACGTTGAAGTTATTCGTGGAGCCTGAAGAGCCGATACTGGCAAATGCATTGTAGCCATTCCCGTCGCCGCTTATCTGGAACAACGGAATTCCGCCTGAGGTCACGCTATTGATTCCCAGTTCGGTAGCCAGGTTCCTTCCTCCGTTGATCGAAAACTCAGGAGCGAAATCCTCGCTGAAAACTCCCCGGGTGTAGCTACCCTTGAAACTGTTGACGAAGGTCGGCGCAAAGATGTGGTCGTCGCCAAATAGTATTTGTTTTGCATCGCTGAAAACTCCCGTACTGCCGTTTACATCACTGCCAAAATTCCTGACTCCAATGGCCGGCGTGAGCGTATAGCGAAAATTCACCTTGTTGTCTTTGGTGAAATTGTGATCAAGTCTGAAGGTGTACCTCGTTTCATTTTGGGTAACACCCCGGTTGAGCACGGCGTTGCGAACTAAACCGTTATCGTTGAAGTAACCACTTCCAAACGGCTGGAAGCCCAGTATCTTGGTTCCGATCGGATCGATGAACTGCTGGGGAATCACATTCAGGGCATCTACCACCGGGGTATTCGCAGCGCATTGCGGTTGACCATTGACAAGGGTCATTCCCTGGGCCGCGGTCGCTCCGAACTGACAGAACCACCGACCACCTGCGAGGACTATGGGGACTAGCCGACCATTGTTAATCGTATATTGCTGATAAATTGCTGATGGACCGACCGAAGCGGCTCCAAACTGAGTGGCGATGGCCGCGGGCAACCAGCCACTGCTGGTCCGGACCAGGCCTCGGAAATCGCCCGCCCGTTCTGCGACGGTGGGAAACAAAGTTGTCTCAATCACGAAATCCTGACGCCAGCGAGGTTCGTACGCAAAAAAGAAAAATGTGCGATCGTGACCGTCATAAAGCGATGGACCACCCTCACCAAAAGACGGCAGGTACACAGGTCCACCGACAGTCACCGAGACTTGATTGTATCGAAGATTGTTCGGCGTCCGCGGAGTCGAGCCGATCCGGTAAGGCTGGGCATTGGTAGCCGGATTTCGCGTATACCAAAGGGCCGTACCGTTGAATCTGTTTGTTCCCGATTTGGTCGTCGCATTGATTACGCCGCCACCAGTCTGACCATATTCAGCGGAATAGGCAGAAGTCTGTACGGTGAACTCCTGAACGGTCTCAGGAGTAAAACTCACCACCGCGCGCGCGATCCCGACGCCGGTATTATTGACCCCGTCGGCTAGGATGGAAGTACTGCCAGGACGACCGCCGTTCAAACTCAAGTTGTAGCCAGGCACCGGTTGATCGCTGGTAGCGTTTGGATCTTCGCTGCCGGCGTCGCCGGAAACATTTGGCACAGTCACCGCCAGGTCGAGCACGCTTCGATTGTTCAACGGAAGTTCACGAAGCTGGCGTTCACTAATGGTTTGCGACATTGTGCCCGACTCAGTGCTTATCAGCGCCGCTTCGTCGCTCACGGTCACGGTCTCCGCAACCGCGCCTGTCTCAAGCGAGATATTGGCTGAGGCTGTGGTTGCGGTATCGACTTTGATCCGTTCGAGGATGGCTTTCTTGAAGCCCGTAGCTTCGACAACAATTTGATACGTCACCGGTTCAAGCGAGCTGACAGAAAAGCTACCACTCTCGGACGTCGTCACCGTTGACGTCTGGTTCGTACCGCGATTGGTAACGGTCACGGTTGCGCCAGGTACGGCCGCGCCGTTTTGATCGAGAACCGTTCCGCTTATCCCGCCCTTGTTTGTCTGTCCGGATGCCAGAACCCCACAGAATAGGGCGACCATTATGATTGAAATGAATTTCATACAAATCTCCTTCACTGCCTAATCAAGCGTTGCGGACTTTGTGCCGAGAGAAACCACGACGACGCAGCCAAAAATTACAACGGAGAGCTTGCCGAGTTGGCCCAAGTGAATGCCAATCTTTGCCCGTTTAGCTCGACGATTAAACGTCCGGACTTGGCAAGCGGTTAACTGCAAATTCAATAATCTATGGACGTTTCCGTTTGGAATCGTCAACAAAAAGACGACTCTCTATTCAAAAAAGTTTGGGTGTCCGCGATCTGAAATTGGGGATTCGATCGCGGCGATTAACTATTCTCAACTAAGCTTAGACGCGCGGAGCACCGCCGTCCTTCGGTCGGAGAGTTGGGGTTCCCCAAGTCAACGGTTGACGAGTGTTCAAGCAAAGAACCTAGAAGCAAAAAATCTTAAACTTTACCGGCGTATTGTAGGACTAATCGGGAAGCAGCATCTTAACACCGCGTGACATCCGCGTATAGGGTATTTTTGCGGCCCTAATTTCGAGATGCGGATTCCAAGGGCTGATCAGAGTAAGGGAGACCGGCGCATTTTTGGGAGTTGACGGGTCAGTTCGCGGGCATCGGTGACTGTGTGGAAACATTGTAGGGGTGGCACTCCGTGG
>JANNJZ010000310.1:0-2213 GCA_031396065.1 Pyrinomonadaceae bacterium
CGAGGAAGAAGCATTTGAATGCATCAGATAAGGCGAGGTAGCCTTTGTACTGAAGAACTGCCTGTCCGTGCTTTTCCTCTTCATCGAACAGCAAATGTGCGCGGCCGTAGGGAACGCCATCATGTTCAGATATGGCATCGAGGCGCTTGACAAAGTCTTCAGGACCTATCGCCATTTCTTATGACGCCCACCGTTCGCGTTGTGGCGCGCTGGAGAAGGCGCGCAGCGCCGACACGCAAGCGTCGCGCACCAACGCGTTGCTAGGCGTCCGACTCGCCCAGGGGCAATCAACCAAACGAAATCGAGAACCCACGACGAGGCTTGGTGTCATTCTGTTGCACAGTAATCTCAAAGTAAATGCGTTTCACGAGTGCGACAACGTGGTTTAGTCTTTGGCGCTCGGTTGGCTCTTCGATGATTTCATGAATGGTCTCTACCTGAATGAGATCATTCCGCATTGACTGCAACAGAGGAACCATCGAAATGGGGAGGCTTACCCTGACACTCGCACTGGCATGACGCCTTTCCTCGTCTTCCCAATATCCGATCCAACCGATAAATGGCTGATCATTCATGCTGTAGTAAGGGTAGGGTCCATGCTCCTGTTTCTCCGTAAAGTCGACTGTCACCTCTACAATCGGTTGGGGCATATTTTTTGGGAAACCTTCCTTCAGATCCTTGTAGTGAAAAAGAGCAAGCTTTCCCTCGAAAAGCATATCGCTTTTGAGCTGTGGCACTTGCTCGCCCGAGTAGCCCCCACACACGCGGACATGCTTGCAGTTAACGTACGCAGTAAAGCCGCCAGCCGACATAGGCTCTCCTCAGGCGCCGGTCACTTGATGTTTCGATCCAACAAGTCGATTACGGTCTCGACGTGCTCGATCGCATGAACTTCGATTATCTCCTCGAACTCATGGCTCGAAGTGGAGCTGAGTGTACGTAGCAGATTCCTAAAGTCGAGGACCCACTCTTCACCATGGAAAGTGACAAAGCGGTTTGGTAGTCCGTGATGGATCGGTATCCTAACCTCCTGATAAAACTTAACCGCCCGCTTTGCGTCTTCCCGATCAAAGAGGCCGGCGTCGCACAGGGCACCAACGAGCTGCGAAAAGCCGAGGTCCCGCCTTGCTTCAAGCGCTGCCTCCAGATCGGCGGATCCGTGGGAAGCGCTTTGCGCGCGCTCCACGATCATGCCTCGGATGGCGATTTCTAACAGCGACGCGGCGACGTGGACCGCGCCGAGCAACATGCCGGCTTCCAGGAGTTGCACGAGCTCTGAACGGTAGTAACGACTCACGCCGTCAGGCAGCTGCAGACCAGCTGTTCGCGCCGCAACCGCTCTGATCCGCGCAGCCGTCTCCGCCTTGAACTGGTCTTCGAGAGGCCTAGCTCCCCTCTTCATGCCCGGGCGCCTAACGTCACCGTTCAGCCGGCCGAGCGAGCGGGCCAAGCCCGCTTGCGAGGATCGGCTGCAACGGTTTGTTAGCCCCCAATCCCATTGCTCTAGCGAGACCTTGGCTTACTAGAAAAACCAAAAGCTTGGTCGATGTCGTCTTCTGCGCGCTCTAGCCCGCGGCGTAGCTCCGCTATCTGTACGTTCCATGCCTCTTGCCGCCGAACATCTAGGCCTAGCTTGTTTACGACGTTAGGAAAGTAACCGCTGGTCTCGCCATAGAAGAATTCGAAGAGGTCATTCATTGTGACGCCGTCAGTTGTAGAGCCACGGCGGATCACGATCTGGCCTTTGCGAACCCTTCCGAGATCAACGGCAATAATGTGTGGGCGCCGCTTCGTTGCGGCCACGTGAATCACCTAAACTACCCTCGGACCGACCGACACCTCGTAGTACAAGAATTGAGGCAAAGGGATGATCTTGCCATTCACCAGCTGCTGTAGTTTTGCGTCGTCGTAGCGCGAGGTTACACCCACGATTGGGTCGGGACGGCGCGGGTCCACGCCGAAGAAGATAAACCCGTGTGAGAGAGGCGAAGCGTTCGCAACAGCGGCGATATCCTTGACGAGTTCGCCCTTCTTCTCATCATCCGATGGCAGAACGAAGTCTACTTTCCAATCGAACACCGCCTGCTCGGGAGTAGCCTTTAGGAACTGCACAATCTCGTCAACTGATAGAGCATTGATCATGACATTCCGTTTCGGACTGCGGCCTGTTGGGGGCTAACGTAATGTGGGCCCCATATCTGGGGCGTTGTAAG
>JANNJZ010000322.1:0-8719 GCA_031396065.1 Pyrinomonadaceae bacterium
ACCGCTCCGCGGGCTCAGCAGGATTTTTGGGTTGACGGTCCTGGGGTTCCGCTTCGCTACACCCCAGGCTTTACGCTATCGCCCGCTACCGCGGGCTGCGACCCGATACCTCTGTGGCCGAAGCGACAACGTGGGCTGGAGGACGCAGCCCCGGTTGGGACCTCAGCAGAAGACCTAACTCCGCGGCTCAGCGGAAGAATTCACGCCGGTCTCGTCCGTCAATCGCTTGACGATTTGCAGCAGTTCATCGATATCGATCGGCTTAGTCAGATGCTCAGCAAATCCTTCCGCGTGCGCACGCTCGACATCAGCAGTGCGGCCGTAGCCGGTTAAAGCAATCGCCGGCACGCTCTCCATTTCCGGTAGCTGGCGCAGTTCACGAAGCAGTTGATAGCCATCCATCTCAGGCATTGAGATATCTGAAATAACCAGGTCAAATCTTTTCTGCAGCGCAAGCTCGATCGCCTCGGCGCCGCTCCTTGCCGAGTCGACAAAGGCTCCTTCGATCTCCAGCAGCTTGCTCAGCATTTCGGTTGATTCGGAAGAGTCGTCAACGATGAGAATAAACTTGCTGTTCAGGGCTCCCGTCGCTCCCACTTTTTCAAAATTAAGTCCATCGGCCCCGGCTTTGTATAACGGAATCCAGACCGTGAAACGCGCCCCCTGATCAATTCCGGCGGAATACACCTGGACTCGGCCATCGTGGAGTCCGACAAGTTGCTTTACGAGCGCCAGCCCGATTCCCATGCCACCCTGCCTCCGCGAACTGCTGGCATCTGCCTGACGGAACATCTCAAAAACGTGTGGCAGAAACTCCGGCGCGATTCCCTGTCCACTGTCTTCGACAATCAATCTCGCTTCATTGTCCTGTTGGCTCAAACTAATCTTGATATCACCGTTGGCGGGCGAAAACTTCACCGCATTGTTTAGCAGGTTCCAGGCAATTTGTCCGAGACGCACCGAGTCGCCGTCAACCACGAGAATCTCCGTCTCCACATCAACGGTCAGACTAATGCCTTTGGCTTTAACTTCGTCGCTTACGGTTTCGACTGCCTCTTTTATCACGGTAGACAGCGAGACAGGGTTTCGTTCAAGCGAGAGCTTACCCATCTGTAAGCGCGACAGATCGAGCAGATCCGCAACTAACTGAGCCTGGGCCAGGGCGTTGCGTCGAATCGTCTCCGCCGCCTTAACCACAAACGAGTGCGATTGATTCCCGTCGCTCCGCCGCAGGATCTCAGAGTAGCCTATGACCACGTTCAGAGGGTTGCGCAATTCGTGGGACAACGTGGCCAGGAATTCGTCCTTCAGGCGATTAGCAGATTCTGCCTCCGCGCGAGCTTCCCGTTCCCGCCGGAGCAGATTCTCCCGTTCCTCTTCCGCTCGCCGCCGTTCGGTATTGTCCACCGAGACGCCTACGATGCCGATCAGTACTCCGCTATCACTGAAGATTGGTGAGTCGGTAACGAAAACCGGCAATTCGGTGCCATCTCGACATCGCACCAGAAATTCCCCAGACCAGCTTTCTCCGATCTTCAGTCTCAATAGAATCTCAGTTGCTTGTTGGCGAGCGGTTTCTGATGGAGTGAGGATAAGAATATCAGCGCCCAGTGCCTCCGCGGCCGACCAGCCATAGAGTTTTTCGGCAAATGAACTCCAATAAATTACTGTTCCATTCAAATCCGTCGCAATAACGGCTTGCTCAACTGCGTCCAGCAGATGGGCCATGAACGCAGTTCGATCCGATATAGGAGCAACAGGGGGATTTGAATCTGGAGCAGACATACCAATTTGAAAGGGACATTACAGACAATTTGTGACGGGCCGATGGCGGAGATTCTATCTCACGGGAGACGCGTTGGAAATGCTTATCCGCAGATTACGCAGATTGAAAAACTTTACGACCGTGTTTTCCTTTTCGTTTCACCGTCGCTTGAATCTGCGTAATCTGCGGATGTTTTCGGTGCTGGGTTTAAGGCATCGCCACGAGTGATGTAGAATCACACCGGTTGAGGCCATGACGACTCCACGCGACACGCGACGCCCGCAGTCCACATATTCTATTCCCAGCCAGGAAACCAACAATGTCACCTGAGGCAAGCGAACAAAACGAAGCCGCTGAAACGCGCACCGAAACCGACTCGATGGGGGCCATCGAGGTTTCCAGCGACAAATATTGGGGCGCCCAAACCGAGCGCAGCCTACTCCACTTCAATATCGGCGACGACAAGATGCCCCGTGCCATGATTCGAGCCCTGGGGATCCTGAAGAAAGCCGCCGCCATGGTAAACGCCGAACTGGGTAAGCTGCCGGACGACAAGCTAAGGCTGATCGAACAGGCGGCTAACGAAGTGATCGAAGGCAAACTGGACGAACACTTTCCGCTGCGTATCTGGCAAACGGGCAGCGGCACCCAAACCAATATGAACGCCAACGAAGTGATCTCCAATCGCGCGATTGAGATTGCCGGTGGCGAAATGGGAAGCAAGCAGCCGGTTCATCCGAACGACGACGTCAATATGTCGCAGTCGTCGAACGATACGTTTCCCACCGCGATGTACATCGCCGCTGCGGAGGAATTAACTAAGCTGATTCCCGAAGTGGAAAAACTCCACGATGCAATCCAGGCGAAGGCCGACGAGTTTCAGGATGTGGTTAAGATTGGTCGCACCCATCTCCAGGATGCTACTCCGCTCACCGTGGGCCAGGAGATGTCCGGTTGGGCGTCTCTGCTGGAGCGCGACCTCGAACGCCTCAAGCTGGTCAAGCCCGGCTTGTTGGACTTGGCCATAGGCGGCACTGCGGTCGGCACCGGGTTAAACTCTCATCCGGAGTTTGGCGATCGCGCGGCAAAGAAGATTGCCGAGCTTACCGGACTGCCTTTCAAGTCACACCCCAATAAGTTTGCCGCGCTTTCCGCTCACGACGAGATCGTTTTCTCGAGCGGCGCCTTGAAAACCTTGGCCGCATCGCTCATGAAGATTGCCAATGACGTTCGCTGGCTCGCCTCCGGCCCGCGTTGCGGATTGGGTGAATTAATTTTGCCGGAGAACGAGCCGGGCTCATCGATCATGCCGGGCAAGGTTAATCCAACCCAGAGCGAGGCCCTGACGATGGTGGCGGTGCAGGTGTTTGGCAACGACACCGCGATCACGGTTGCCGGTTCCCAGGGTAATTTCGAACTGAACGTCTTCAAACCGGTTATGATTCATAACCTGCTACACTCTATTCGTTTGCTCCACGACGCATGTCATGGCTTCGTCGAGTATTGTATTAAGGGTATCGAACTCAACCGCGAACAGATCGACGACTATCTCAAAAACTCGCTAATGCTGGTCACAGCTTTGAATCCGCATATCGGTTACGATAAAGCTGCGCAAGTAGCGAAGCATGCGCACAAAAAAGGCATTAGTCTGCGCGAGTCAGCCGTGGAACTGGGATTCTTAAGCGGTGATGATTTTGATAAGTTTGTGAAGCCGGAAGAGATGACGCATCCATAGCTGCACTATCCGCAGATTACACAGATTGACATAAGAAATAGACACTGGATCTTTTTGAGTGTTTCCTGTTTCTGAATCTGTGTAACAAACCGACAACTTCTTGTTTTCTTAGCAAGATTTCGGTCAAGACAATACTGGGGTTGGCTTTGATAAGTGAGAGCTAGGAAGTGCGGCATTGAGGTCAGTACCACCTTGCGGTAGCGGGTGGGTCGGCCCGTTGGCCATCAGGTGGCGATGTGTCATGAAGTCAGTACCACCTTGCGGTAGCGGGTGGGTCGCCGCCCTTCAAGAACCGCACGCGTCTTAGGTACCGCGACCCACCCGCTACCGCAAGGTGGTACAGACTTCATTGTCACGTGCAGTCATGGAGTTTACGTTTTCACAGTCGCTACCGCAAGGTGGTACTGACCTCAACGCCACTTGATTGCAGCTCTGCTGCGCTGTGAAATCTGCGTAATCTGCGGATGTTTTTCCAGGGAAGGGACCCGAGCAATTTGCCTGATCGAAACGAGCGTGTTAAAGAAAACACCCCCGGCGCTTATTACGTCGATTCTTCCTGCATAGACTGTGACGTTTGCCGCGACACGGCACCGGATAATTTCACGCGTTCCGATGCCAACAGCTATTCCTTTGTCTACCAGCAGCCGCTAACCGAAGAAGAGAAAGTGGCGTGTGAAGAGGCGCTGCTCTGTTGTCCGGTGGAAGCTATCGGAAATGATGGGGAGTCGTAGCGCCGTTCGGCAGGGTCCTTGTTTGCTGAATAGCGGGATCAAGATTTTCCATATCTCATTTGACATTTTTCATTGGTCATTTGAAATTCATATCTTTGCTTAAGCCCCCACTTGGAATAGTGAGCTTTGATTTCAATGACAACTGAGAAATGTCAAATGAGACATGGAAAATCTCCTTCTCTATTCATAATAAAACCTTCACCATTCCGTCCTCGACTACCACCTCATAAGTCTTCAGTTTCTCAGTCACCGTAAGACACTCCCCGGTGCGCACATCGAATTGCCACCCGTGCCAGTCGCATTCGATCACCTGCTTACATAGTCTGCCTCCGGAAAGGGGCGCGCCTCTGTGGGGACAGAAGTTCTCGGTGGCATAGAATTCGCCATCG
Organism: Pyrinomonadaceae bacterium; assembly: GCA_031396065.1. Classification (GTDB taxonomy): domain Bacteria; phylum Acidobacteriota; class Blastocatellia; order Pyrinomonadales; family Pyrinomonadaceae; genus PSRF01. Next base: position 4,621 of record JANNJZ010000322.1, read on the forward strand.
ATATTGTAGAGAGCAAGCTCCTGGCCCTGAGGAAGGTCAATGGATTTACACGTTCCCGGCGCTACGTCTTCAGCGCGACCGCCGTCGACCACGTGTGGTTCTGATGGGAAACTCTCGTTCTCAGTATCGAATGATTGCATCGAATGAATTGTAACCAAACAGCAAGTAAACCCAACACTGAAGATCAGGCAAGCGTGGTTGGGCTGAATCGTTCATTACGTCACGAGTGCAATTGAACGCAGAGGTTGACGGAAGAGTTCACTGAAAATCGGCAGCAGGGGCGAGAAACAAGCTGCTTGCTTTGAAGCTTTTGCAATTTCCCGTATCCTGTTCTCAACCGAGCTTACTACTATGCCCAATCCGAACCGGGAGGTTGCCTTGTTGACTGTCGCCCATCGCGTGAGACCTTCTGGTCGTTTATGGAATCCCGCTGCGGATGTCTATCGCAGCGAGGACGGCTGGATAGTGAAGGTGGACCTGGCCGGAATTTGTGCCGACGATCTCGAGCTGGAACTCGACGAAGCCAACTTGATGATTCGCGGTTGCCGGCGCGACACGTTCTATACCCAGGGTCTCACCTATCAACAAATGGAAATTACCTATAGCCGATTTGAGAAGACTATTCGCTTTCCCTGCCCGATCGAGGAGGCATCGCTCGCCCACGATTATCACGATGGGTTCCTGATTGTAAGACTGCGTTGTAGCTGAATCGAAAGCGATAACGACGCATAGTCAGGCTTAACCAGGTGGATTGACATGGCCGAAACTAAAGACAAACAAGATTCCGCGGTAACGCTGGCAGGGGTTGAAGCTGTGGGGACTAGTGACCCAGGGCCGGACAATCAGCAGCCCTCGTCCCCGGAGCCATCTCAGAATGAACCCCCGGCGCCTTTGCCAGGACAGCCATTCGAGATTCCAGTGCTGGCCCTGCAAAACACCACCCTATTTCCTGAAACGGTAGTACCGCTCGCCGTTGGCCGGCCGCGTTCGGTGGCCGCGGTAGAAGCAGCGTTGTCGTCCGAAGAAAAGTTGCTTGCTTGTATAACGGTAAAGGCCGAGGTCACCGGAAACCAGGATGCCCGACCGCCGGATCTTTACGAAGTCGGCACGCTCACGATGATCAAGCGAATGGAGCGCATCGAGAATACGATGCACATCATCGCCCAGGGCACCGAGCGCATTAGGGTGATTGAATGGAAGCAGGAAGATCCTTACCTGCGGGCGGTCGTCCAGATCCTGCCGGAGGTATCGATCAAGGACGCCGAAGAAACCGAAGCCATCAAGCGCAATGTTCAGGCAATGGTCCAGGAAGCCCTGGCTCTGCTGCCGGGTGTGCCACCTGAAGTTCGGGTCGCCATGCTCGGTTCGGTCGAACCAGTTCGGCTCGCGTATTTCCTGGGCTCGATCCTTAACCTTGGGGTCGAGCAGGAACAAAAGATGCTGGAGGCTGAGACTGCCGATGAACTGTTGCGGCTGGCCCATACCTATCTTGCTCGCGAGCTGGAGATCATCCAGTTGCGTTCGAAGATCGCCACCGAAGCACAATCGGAGATGGACAAGTCGCAGCGCGATTACATTCTCCGCCAGCAGATGAAGGCGATTCAGAAGGAACTTGGCGACGACGAGGGGGGCGAACGCGCTGAGGCAGAAATGCTGCGCGAGCGACTAGTGGCAGCTGATTTACCCGACGAAGTGAGGACCGAAGCCGAGCGCGAACTTAAACGTTTGGAAAAGCTGCCGGCCGCCGCGCCTGACTATCACGTTATTCGCACTTATCTCGAATACGTCCTCGAGCTACCGTGGCGTAAGTCGTCTGAAGACAAGCTCGACCTGACGGAAGCTCGAAAGATTCTGGACGAGGACCATTACGGTCTTGAAGACGTTAAGGAACGCATCCTCGAATTCCTGGCTGTGATCAAGCTGCGACCGGATGCCAAGAGTCCGATTCTCTGTTTTGTGGGGCCGCCCGGAGTTGGCAAAACATCCCTGGGACGCTCGATTGCCCGCTCGCTGGGTCGGCAGTTTGAACGCATGTCACTGGGCGGCATGCGCGACGAAGCCGAGCTGCGCGGACATCGACGCACCTACATCGGCTCGATGCCGGGTCGGGTCATCCAATCAATTCGCCGGGCCGGAGTAAACAATCCCGTCCTGATGCTTGATGAAATAGACAAGCTCGGCAACGACTATCGCGGCGATCCGTCATCGGCTTTACTCGAGATTCTCGATCCGCAACAGAACAATTCTTTCCGCGACCATTACATCGATCTGCCCTTTGATCTTTCAAAGGTCTTCTTCATCGCTACGGCCAATCAAATGGGGCCCATTCCGCCGCCACTCCGCGATCGCATGGAGGTGATTGCGATTCCCGGTTACAGCGACATGGAGAAGTTGCAGATTGCCAAACGCTATTTAGTGCCACGGCAAACGGAAGAAAACGGTCTCAAACCGGGTCAGCTGAGCATTACGGATGCAGCAATCGAATTGATCGCCACGCGCTACACCCGCGAGGCCGGGGTACGCCAGCTCGAACGAACCGTAGGCCAGATCGCCCGCAAGGTGGCACTGAAAATTGCTCAGGCCGAGGCGGAGACTGTCAGCGTCGATGCCGCCGATATCCATGATTATCTCGGAGCGCCGAAGTTCTATCCGGAGCAGGCCCGCAAAGAGTTGCCGGCGGGAGTGGCTACGGGCATGGCCTGGACAGAGATGGGCGGCGAAGTCTTGTTCATCGAGGCGACCTTGCTTCCCGGGGGCAGCGGTCTCCAGATTACCGGCCAATTGGGAGAAGTAATGCAGGAGTCGGCCCGGGCTGCGCGATCGTATCTTTGGTCCCACGCGACCGAATTTGGGATTGGTCCGGAGATGTTCAAAGACTACGGTGTGCACCTGCACGTTCCCGCCGGAGCGATTCCCAAGGATGGACCAAGCGCCGGCGTTACCATCACCGCCGCGCTGGCTTCTCTCTACACCGGACGCCGGGTGCGCCCCGACACAGCCATGACCGGCGAGATCACGCTTTCAGGTTTGGTGTTTCCGGTTGGCGGACTCAAGGAAAAGATACTGGCCGCGCATCGCGCCGGAATCCGTCGCATCCTGCTGCCGTCTCGGAATGAGGCCGACATCGAAGATTTACCGGAAGATGCTCGTAAGGAGCTAACGATCGTTTTTGTTTCGCGCATCAGTGAAGTCATCGACGCCGCGTTGGAAGTCCTGGTGGCGAATCCGCCGCCTCCTTTACTCAGTGCCACTACGCAGCCAAGCCCTGGTACTCACGCCGACGCTACCAACGCCCCGTTGTCGGTACGGCAGAACTGAAGCTCTGCTCAAGTGCCTTCGACGCGTAGCGGCGGTATGAGTTTAGCCCGGCGTTTCAACGCCGGGACCAGGTTGTTAACTGTTCTCGTCGCGTAGCGACGATCATTCTGGTCAGGTTCTGTCTCTGAGCTTGTCTCTAAACTTGGTTCTGCGGCTTTGCCGCCTTCCGTGCGGTGAGGCTCCGCCTCACCGGCACCTCTATTTATTTTTGAGGCTATGCCTCCGCGCGACATCAGAGGCGCAGCCTCAACGAATGAAACCACTATCGGAAAGGCCGAGCCTTTCCGCACGGCAGGCGGCGGAGCCGCAAAGGCTATCACCGCACCTCGGCTGACTCTCTGTTTTACCACCAACCCAAGAACTTGACTCATTCACATCAAGGTTTGCCCGACAAGTAATCTATCCAGTCTCGATCGACACTGGCTCAACTCCCGTGGAGTTGAATCCATCGGACACTGGCTGTGAAATGCGTTAAGGTAGTTCAGCGCCACACAAAAGCAATTAGCGCCCTGCCTCGTGGCAGGGCGCTTCTGGTATGAACCCCATCGACTTGCTGGAGCCTCCCTACTGCTGCGGCTGCTCTTCGGTAGTCACTCCCGGCAACGGCGTTGGTCCCAGTTTGGCCATGGGCGTCAGCAGAACGATAAAGCGTCCGCTTCTCACCACCCCAAACTTGAGTCTGATTCTCAGTACATTCGCCGGCGCTCCCGAGACGACAGCTATATTGAACAGTCCCGTTCCTCCAGTGACTCCGTCTCCCACCGTAGCGTTATTGCTCGAC
>JANNJZ010000323.1:0-9709 GCA_031396065.1 Pyrinomonadaceae bacterium
CTACAATGTTTGCCCACAGTCTCTGAAGCGGGTGCGCCGGACTTTGACAGCAACCTCACATTCACAATAAAGTGCAAACGTTCGTTTTTCTTTACTGCCTGCGTCGAGTCAGTACCCCGACAGAACTTAATGCCCAAACTGAACGACTCTTCGCGAGACAACCGGAAACTCCGCATTGAGATAGCGGCCCAGACGCTATTTATCAAGCAGGGTTTCCACGCCACCTCGACGCGGGCTATTGCCTCGCGCGCCGGCGTCTCCCTGGGCAATGTCTATAACTACTACCGCACGAAAGAGGAGATTCTTGAATCCATCATTGGACGGTATCAGAAAGTAATCGACGACGGACTCGACGAGATGTTTGCGCAGTTGACGGACCCGTTTCGACCTGAAGACATGGTGAGATTCGGACACGCAGTCGGAAAACTTGTGAGTCAGCACTCAGATTACTGGTTGCTGATGTATATCGATGTCCTCGAGTTTCACAACACCCATTTCCGGAAGATGTTTAATGGCTTGTCGAAGAAATTGCATAAGCAGTTTGCCAGCCATTTTGCAGAACTCAAAAGGTCAGATCGTCTGCTGGTTGGTGCGGACCCTGCCGTAGCTTTCACCGCCGCTTACATGCAGTTCTTTAATTACTTTCTGGTGGAGAGGCTCTTTGGCGGCAACCGACACTTCGGCATCAGCGACGATCAGGTAGTCAGCAAACTAGCCGAACTCTTTTGTCGGGGCGTGATTCGTTCGGAGAAGACTGAAAGCAACCGAAAACCCTCTGCGAAGCAAATAATAACCAGGCGCCGACAGACCTCAGTTAAAGATGCCAAAACTTCAAGTCGGTGACATTCAACTCAATTACGAAATTCACGGCCAGGGCGATCCTCTGGTCCTGATTCCCGGTTTCAGGACGGGACTGTGGTTGTGGTTTAAGCAGGTGGAAACTTTCTCGCAGAAGTATCGCACCATCGTTTTCGATCCGCGCGGCATTGGCGGGTCGAGTGCGCTTACTGGCCCAATATCAGTCAGGAGTTTGGCGGACGATCTTGCAGATTTGCTCAACGCTCTCGGGGTTGAGCAGGCACACATTCTGGGCGCGTCGTTTGGTGGGTTCGTGGCCCAGGAGTTTGCCCTCGCCTATCCACAAATGACCCGCAGCCTGACTCTCTGTTGTACCAGTTTCGGCGGCCCGCGCCATCTGCTACCGCCGGTGAGTATCTTGCAAGCGATGGCAGCAATCGAGGGTCTCAACACCGAGGAGATGACCCGGAACAATTTCAAGTTCGCGTTTGCACCAGCATTTATCGACGAGCGACCTCGGGAACTTGAGCAGGTAGTTACCCTGCGTCTGAGCAATCCCGTTTCAGATCAAACTCATTTCGCCCAGTTGCAGGCAGCGGCCACCTTTGACGCAGAAGCACGGGTCGCTGAAATCAAATCGCCGACGCTGGTGATTACGGGCGACCAGGATACGCTGGTGCCGCCAGACAATTCCCAGAATCTCGCGCTGCAAATACCTGGTGCGAGACTTGTCGTAATCCCAGGCGGGAGTCATATGTTCTTTATCGAACAAGCAGAAAAGTTTAATCAGGCAGTTATTAAGTTCATCGAAGAGGTATGGTCCTAACTCCGCGCTGACTATTGGTGCGGGCGCACAATACGCGGCTATGCCGCAGTCCGTGCGGAAAGGCTCGGCCTTTCCGCGCTACCGTTTTTCTCAGGAGGCTCCGCCTCTGTACGCAACTAAACGGAGGCATAGCCTCTTTCCATACTTAGCTGACGGTAAGGCATAGCCTTACCGCACGGAAGGCGGCGAAGCCGCACAATTTACAGCATTCATATGACCTACGCGAGAATCACAGGGACAGGTTCGTTCGTCCCGGAAAAAGTCTTAACTAACGAAGACCTCAGCAGGATGCTGGGCCAAGACATTAACGAGTTTGTCTCGCAAGTGGTGGGAATCCGCGAGCGGCATATCTGCGGTGAGGATGAGAGCACCGCTGACCTGGCCACTGAGGCGGCAAAACGTGCTCTCGAGGCCGCCGGCCTTCGCCCTGAGGACTTAGATCTAATCATCCTGGCGACCGACACCCCCGAGTACATGTCGCCGGCAACCTCCGTAGTGGTCCAATACCGGCTGGGCGCCTCCAACGCTGGGACTTTTGATCTCAACTGTGCCTGTGCCGGTTTCGTAACGGCACTCGATACCGCCTGCAAGTTCATCATTGCGGATGATTCGTATCAGAAAGTTTTGGTAATCGGCGCCTATGCGATGAGCAAATACCTGGACTGGAATGACAAGAAAACCGCCACCATATTTGCCGACGGCGCGGGTGCAGTAGTTTTGGAAGCATCGTCGGAAGGACCTGGTCTGCTGGCTTCAAAACTGGTCGCCGATGGCAGCTACCACAAACACATGGGAATCTTTGCGGGTGGCACTCACATGCCGATTACGGAAGACGTATTGCACGAAGGTCGATGGACCAAAGTGCGGTTCGCCCAGAAGTATCCGCCGGAAGTGAACATAGAAGGCTGGCCCGCAGTGGTTAACGACGTGCTTAAGAAGGCCGACTTAACTCTGGCCGATGTTGATCTCTTTCTATTTACCCAAGTGAACCTCAGCACAATTAAGGAAGTGATGCGACTGATGGAAGTCCCGATGGAACGTACCCATACGATTATGCAGAAGTGGGGATACACCGGCTCAGCCTGCATTCCCATGGTGCTGGATGATGCGGTCCGAGCGGGCAAGCTCAAGCCGGGACAAGTCGTGGTGATGTGTGCGTCTGGTGGAGGACTGAATATGGCCTGCGCGGCCTTCAGGTGGTAGTAGTTTCGGTGAAAAGTACGCTGAAGGCGTTGGCTAATTCCAGCCCAGGGTTGCTGCAACCCTGGGACTCAGTTCCAACCCTATTGGCAAACTCTGAAAGAGTTTGCTAAGTCGCCATGCGCAGGCATGCGCCAACGCTTTCAGCGTTAATACTCTTTGGCACAAATAATCCCAGGGTTGCTGCAACCCTGGGCTGGAACTAGCGAACGCTTTCAGCGTAGTTCGGTAAGCCGCGGTGTGAATTGGAAAAGCAAAGTGACGCATACGTAGATGTCGGAACCCTATATGAAGTATCAAAACATATCTGCCCTCTTTTCGGAACGTGTCGACCAGTACCGGGAGCGGGACGCTTTCTTTGTTCGAGAGAATGACCGCTGGAAAGGGACCTCATGGGACAGCTTTGAACGTGACGCGCGCGCATTCGCCTCTGCCCTGATTGCGTCTGGACTTAACCAGGGCAGCGCGGTTGCAATCCTCATGAGCAACGTCCCGGAGTGGCCAATCAGCGATCTCGGCACAATCATAGCGGGCGGCGTGAGCGTCGGACTTTATCCCACCAGCTCGCCCGAACAGTGTCAATACATCATTAATCACTCCGATGCGGAGTTTGTTTTTGTCGACACCGCGACCCAGCTGGAAAAAATTCAGCGCGTACGTGCCGGAATGTCCAAAGTGAGATTCGTCATCTCACTCGATGCAGAAGCAGCCGGCAGCTACGACGACGTAATGAGCTATCGGGAATTTCTACAAATCGGAACCGAGCAATCAAGCGTCACGAGGGAAACCATTGAATCGCGCGCGCGTGGCGCACAACCAGACGAGACGGTGATCATGGTCTACACGTCAGGCACAACCGGCTTGCCCAAAGGCGCCTGCCTGAGCCATCGCTACGTTATCAGTAGCGTGGAGTCGTTGCGCGAGGTTATCCCATTCCACGACTCCGATGTGGCGTTCTCATATCTCCCTTATTGCCACGTGGCGGAACGGATTTCTGGTCTGTACAACCGCTTATATTCCGGGACGTCCGCGTATTTCGTTGATGACCCCACCAAACTCTGGGACTACATACTGGAATTGAAACCGCGAATGTTTCCGAGCCTGCCGCGGTTCTTCGAGAAAGTCCACGCCCGGGTCGTTTCTGATCTGGAAAGAAGTCCGGCGGCCGAGCGCGAACTCTTTGATGAAGTACTCGCCCTGGGCAAGGAAATCAGTAGGCTGCGCGAAGACAAAGCGCTCGTTCCTGAATCGTTGCAGCAAGAGTATGACGGGAAAGCCCAACCAATTATTGCCAGAGTCAAAGGATACTTCGGCGGGCGCATTGAATTCGCGACTTCCGGCGGCGCTCCCCTGCCGAGAGAGATCGCCGAGTTTTTTGACGCCTTTGGCATTCCCATCCTGCAAGCCTATGGATTGACTGAGAATCTTTGCGTAGCTTTCAACCGGCCGGACAACTACAAGTTTGGCACGGTGGGACCGCCGATGCCGGGCTGCTCGGTGAAGATTGCCGACGACGGAGAGATCCTCATCAAGAGCGAAATGATGTTTGGCGGCTATTACAAAGAGCCTGACAAAACGGCCGAAGTCTTTCAGGACGGCTGGCTGCTCACCGGCGATTTGGGCGAGCAGGATGGAGATGGGTTTCTTAAGATTACCGGCCGCAAGAAAGAATTGATCGTCACTTCAACCGGGAAGAACGTCGCGCCCGCGCTCATCGAGAATTTGCTGAAGGAGCATCACCTTATCAGCCATGCTCTGATTTACGGCGACGGGAAAAGTTATTTGGTAGCACTGATCACCCTGAATCCAGTTGAAACCGAAAGCTACGCCCGTGCGAATGGCCTGATTCATGAGAGCTTCGCTGACCTGACACGGAGCGCGCCCGTAATTGCCCTGGTTGGAGAGATCGTCGCCAAGGTAAACGCTCGTGTGTCCTCCACTGAAGCGATCAAGAAGTTTGCCATCCTCGATCGCGACCTGAGCATCGAAGCGGATGAGGTCACCCCAACGATGAAGATCAAGCGGAAAATTGTGACCGAAAGGTATCGAGATCTCATCGCGTCTCTCTATGGTTGATAAACGCGTTCGGCTCTTCTTATTTTTCTGGTTCGCCTTTTGAGGAATCCGGATCGGCGCCAGGCATCGAGAAAAAGTTCTCCCACATTTGGGGTGCACTCGTGCCCAGATCCAACCAACTCCGAAACCGGCGGTCAAATTCCTGCTTGCTCTTAAGATAGGAGTCGAAGCTGGCAGCCAGGTAGTTTTGAAAGAATTCGTGCAGCGACTCTTCCTGGGTGCGAATGAGCTGGTAGAGAAATGGGGTCGGCAGCAAACTCTGTCCTTCGTCGAGGATTATCTGAAGCAAGACAAGCCGCGTAATGTCTTTTTTGGTCTTTGAATCGATGACCTGAATGTCTCGCCCTTCGCGGATGAGCTTCACAATCTCCTGGACATTGATGTAGCTGCTGGTCTCGGTATTGTAGAGTCGCCGATTGCCGTAACGCTTGATGATGACACGATCTTTAGGGTTGGGGTCCATAGTATTAACGGGTGGGACTTTATAGCACGCGCAGCAAGAGTGTCAATTTTCACGCGCATTTTCCCGCTATTGACAACAAAATCGCTATTCGCGCCTGCGAGAGCCCAAAAGAACCTTGAGAGCGCCCCAAACCAGCGCATACGCAGGTCAATTGTGCTCTTGCAAACGAACGGCAAGCACGCTAACCGGCTAAACTAAGAGACTTAGCATACTTTATCTCGCATGTGCGAGATTTTGGTTGACAGAGTCCGGATCGACCGTTATCCTCTCAGAAATTTTGATGGAGGATTCTTGAACATGACACAAGCAAAACAGACAACCAACCGCACGACCGAAGTTACAATCACCGCTCTCTCACAAGAGGCCGCAGCGACGGCGCTGAATACTGCAGCAGTCATACGCGACGCTTCCGAAAAACTGACTCAAGATCTCATCGACACGAGCTTGGCCAACCATGAGGCTGGCAGCCGTGCGACTCGAGAGTATCTGGCAAGCCTCGCCAAAGTCCGCAAGGAATGGATAAAGAAGTCCGATGACGTCAGCGAAAAGGCCAGTTCCCTTTCGCCCTCGGATATTGATTACCCATTCAAGCGCGAATTTGAAGAACTTAACGCCGGCATCCTCGATGGCACCAGAAAGGCTTTTGAATTTTTCACGGCTCCGCTGCTGGCGGCTACCAGACGCTAGGTGTGTCGAACGCCACGCTCAATTGAGAAGAATGTTTCGTAGTCCGCGATAGCGGACGACTGAAACTAACCCAGCAGTTCACTGCTGGGAAAGACCCGGTACTTTGTGTTAGTCCGTGAAACGAACGGCTGAACCGCAGAGACGACTGAAATGTCATCAAGCTCTTCCCGTTCAGTCGTCCGCTTCACGGACTAGCGCGAGATGTGTACTTTGATCCCAGCGATTAATCGCTGGGCTATTTTCAATTGTCCGCTATCGCGGACTGTTCGAACTACTTGTCGTAAAAACCAATGAGTAAATCGCAGCGCGAGAAAAATACCGAGCAGGAAGCTCCCGATCCGGCCAAAGCCATGCAAGAAATGTATGAGCAATTCTGGAAACAGGCTGCCGGGCAATGGGATGAAGTAGCGCGTAGCCCTCAGGTTCTCTCTCTGATGGCGGCCAATCTCAACCAGTCGCTCGAACTAAAGGCACGCGTTCAGGAAACGGTGGTCGCACTATTACGCACTATGAATATTCCCTCACGTGACGACTTGGCGGCCATAGCAACTCGGATAAATGAGATCGGGAAAAAGGTAGATTATCTTGGTCAGAAGCTCGATATGAAAATTGCGGACAAGTCCACCTCGAGCAAATCCAAACCGTCGCCTCAGAAGAAGACCGCCCCACGAGTAAGGAAGAAGGCTTGAACACAGTCGAGGATCTGGCAAAGCGCCAACGCGAAGCGTTCGAGGCCTGGCAGGTTGCGTCGGACGAAATCTATCAGCGGTGGATGAGCCAACCTGCTTTTCTTGTGGCTGGCCGCGCTGCGATGGAGGCCTCACTCGATCTCTACGCCTCATATCGAACCGCCTGGGAAAAACCGGGGAGGTATCCAGAATTAATCAGCCGCACGGCCAGAGAGTTTGCTTCTGCGGCTAACTCAGTCTGGCACCAGACCGCAAAAACGTTTAGAAGCAAACTCTACCCGAGAGTAGCGGCCACGCCTCACGAGGTAATCTATCGTGAAGATCAACTGCGGCTATTGCACTACCGGGGATCCGCACCTCCGCTGCATCCGATCCCGGTTCTAATCATCGGTTCTCTGGTAAATCGGTATTACATTCTGGATTTGATGCCCGGGCGGAGCTACGTTGAGTATCTCGTTAGCCAGGGTCTTGATGTCTACATAGTTGATTGGGGCGAGCCCAAAGATGTTGATACCAAACTGTCATTGGCAGACTACGTCACCGGTTATATGCCGAATCTGGTCCGCGAAGTTCTCCATCATTCGCAAGCAGCACAGCTGAGTCTGCTCGGGTATTCCATGGGTGGTGTGCTCTCGCTGATCTACTCCGCTCTTGACGAAAAGCGAGTGAAGAATCTGGTACTGTTGGCCACCCCCGTGGATTTCAGTCAGGCTGGATTGTTGAGCACCTGGACCAGCAAGCGCTATTTCGACGTGGAAAGATTCGTTGAGATGACCGGCAATATTCCGGCAGCGGTGGTCCAGTGGTCCTTTCGCGCGCTCAAGCCTGCCAGCAACGCCACCAGAGCAATCAACCTCCTACAACACGCGGACGATTCAGAAGAGATCATGGCGCTGCTGGCACTGGAGCAATGGCTGTTCGACATCGTGCCCATTCCCGGCGGGTTTTACCGCGATTTTGTTCAGGCGCTCTACCAGGAGAACCGTTTGGTTCTGAATAAGCTTTCCATCGGGGGGAAGGTGGTCCGGCTATCACGTATCAGATCAGCAGTGCTCAACGTCATGGGAGCGCACGATCAAACGGTGCCGCCTGAGTCTTCAAAGCCACTTCTTCGGCTCATCGGCAGTGAAGACAAGCAGGAGTTGGTCCTGCCCTATGGCCATGTCACACTAGCGGTGCACGCCGATGCGCGGGAAGATTTCTGGGCCAAATCGAGCGATTGGCTGAAGCAGAGGTCGGGCAAATCCAAATCGAGGCGACGCAAACCGTAGGAATAGGAGCTAGGTTCAGGAACCATCGTACGTTCGTTTTAAAGGGGGGCGGTGCCCACTCTAAACGAACGCAATTCTCGGTAATTTGCTCATGTTCGACTTCCTCAAGGCCGGTGAAATAATGGCGCGGATTGGCAAGCCGCCGAACACTGTCCGCACCCCCTCTGAAGTCATCTATCGGGAGAACAAGCTAAAGGTCCTTCATTACCCGCCGACCACGAAAACGGTGCAACCGACGCCGATCCTGATAGTCAGCTCCCTGGTCAACAAGTATTACATTCTGGACCTGATGCCGGGCAGGAGCTTCGTTGAGTATCTGACTGCGCAGGGGTTTCCGGTCTACATGATCGACTGGGGCACGCCCGACGATGCTGATCACAAGGTCACCCTTGAAGATTACCTTGATGTGTATCTCGGGAATGCGATCTCGCGAACTCTGGAAAATGCCGGGGCCAAGGCACTGTCTCTGGTCGGTTACTGTATGGGCGGCACGATGGCGTTGATCTATGCAGCGCTCCATCCAGTGAAGATCAAGAACATCGTGTTGCTGGCAACACCGGTCGATTTCCACAACGACTCTTTGTTAAGCGTCTGGGCTCGCCGCGAGTATTTCGATGTCGACAAGTTCATTGATACCCACGGCAACGCGCCCGACGACGTGCTGCAAAATACTTTCGCCATGATGAAGCCCACCAAGAACATCACTCGCTATGCTGACCTGATGGCAAACGCGAAGGACGAAGAATTTGTGGAAACATTTCTGGCGTTTGACTACTGGGTCAACGATGCAGTGCCGGTCGCCGGGGAGACTTTTCGGAAGTTCATCAAAGACACCTACCAGGACAATCTACTAGTCAAGAGCGAGATGAAACTAGGCTCACGTCGGATTGAGCTAACCAAGATCAAGTGCCCGCTACTTAACATCGTCGCCCAGCACGACAACATAGTGCCGCCCGAATCGTCCCTTTGCTTGATGGAGCTGGTGGGCAGCCGCGACAAAGAACTATTACAAGTCAAGGGTGGACACCATGGACTGTCGATTGGACCAGGTGCGCTTACCACAGTTTGGCCGAAGACCGCTGAATGGCTGAAGGCGCGGCAGGCTACAACGTCGACTAAACGGCGAAAGCCTGCAAAGACTAAATAATGAACAGGAGCGAATTGATGGAATACAAGGTAGGAGACACGGCTACCCTTTCGAAGACAATAACCGACGACGACATCAGACAGTTTGCCGATCTCATCGGCGACCACAACAGTGTTCACCTGAATGACGAGTTCGCGAAGCAGACCAGGTTTGGACGGCGCATTGCCCATGGGATGTTGAGTGCTTCGCTGATATCGACCTGTATTGGCACCAAGTTGCCGGGAAACGGGGCCATCTATCTGAGCCAGACCTTTAAGTTTATAGCGCCGGTTTATCCGGACGATACCGTTACCGCCAGAGTTACAATTACGGGAATTAGAGATGACAAACCAATCGTCACTCTCGAAACCATCTGTTTCAACCAGAACCAGGAGCCGGTAGTAAAAGGCGAGGCGGTTGTGATGGTGGAGCAGGGTGCCTGATAATGGATTTACGGGCGGGACTCGCTGGAAGCTCCTGCAATGAATCCGGAGTTTAGAAAGCACACTTGTGTGCCCGCGCGTTTGGCACACAAGTGTGCTTTCTAAACAACGAGATGGAAAACACGACACT
>JANNJZ010000346.1:0-15518 GCA_031396065.1 Pyrinomonadaceae bacterium
CCGGAAGCTTTTTTGGATGGAGACTTCGACTGACCACGGCCGGTTCTCACGTCAAGCAAAACAGCCGTCAGTATTACTGCGACTCCTACGCAAAAAACCGCAACATGTAATCTAAGGTGCTTCATGCCAAGCAGGTTTATCCCGCGAAACTACCCAATCGCTATCAGGTCACTAGATTATCAGATGCCAGCCGTGGCGTCTCGTTTGTCCGTAGTTTGAGCACCACCTGCGCTATCGGGTGGCGTTTCAGCTCGGAGGGCTGTCAGATAGTAGCCGGTGGTCGCAGCCTGGTGTAGACCACCGGACACAGTCGAAAATAATTTCACACCCGGAACGGGTGTCAGAAAAATGGTGGCACCCCAACGGGGTGCGGAACCTTAACTCTAATTTCCGGTGGTCTCCGCCGGGCTTCGACCACCGGCTACTATCTGATAGCCCTTCAGGCTGAAACCTGCTCGCTAGGTCTTCTCCAACTCGCTAGCGTGTCGGGTGGACTCTTTACAAATACGACAGCCACCAATCGCGACGGCGGGCCTTCACGCCGGCGAACCATTTGCACAGTGGATACAGAATCAGCACGCCGGCTATCCAACATGCGTAAACCACGGCCAGGTTGAAACCCACGCCTGGCGGTGGCTGTGCGAAATCAATAGCCGAAGGATTAAACATCCAGGCGACCGGCTTGCCTGCGGCGAAGTGGACAAACACGGAAATAAAGTGCGCCGTGGGCCATTGCAGGAGATAGAAGAATAGTGGCACCCGCCCAAAGGTGATGAGGGCGTCACGGAGTTTGGCGATGAGGCCTGGTGGCTGCGACGTGCGCCGTCTATCCAACGGAATATCTGATTTGAACCCTTCAAACCACGCCAACGCGATGAGTGCGGGCCCGAGGGTCATCAACAAAAACGCCAGCGACGGCGGATACTTGGTGACGTTCAGAAATGAAAGAATGGTGAATACAAACGTGTCCTGACGTGACCAATCTGACGGATCGACGTAGTGATTAAGCCTGCGCAGCACCACAAAAAGCACAATTGACGCACTTCCGAGTCCCACCAAAAATCCTCGTCTGCGTTGAGCATCCCATTGATACACCACGCCAAATGCGTAACCCGCAGCCATCACACCCACCCACGGTATCAGCGGGTAAATCACGACCACGACCGGACTGGGAAATCCGACGACCGGAAACGCCTCGAATGCCTGGTGAAGAATCATGAATAGCTTGGTGCCGTAGCCCGGTACCGGGCTCTGCGGTCCCTGCCAGCCCTGGACATGAAAGCGATCGAGCAGATTGTGCAGGCAAATCATGCCGATTCCGAATGCTGCGACCAGACGCAGCGGCAAGTGAATCAACGCGGCCATAATGATCATCGAGGCGCCGATGACCCAAATGACCTGCATCACTCCCAGGAATCGATAATCAACGTTGAAGGTCAGGCTTATGCGTACCAGCGTGAACTCCAGCACAATCAGCCACAACCCGCGCGTCACGAGGAAGCGTGACAAATCTTTCTTGCTCTTACCGCGAGCAAATTGCAGATAAGTGCCGGTGCCCGCCAGAAAAACAAATATTGGCGCACAGTAGTGGGTGATCCAGCGGGTGAAGAAAAGGAAGACATTGGTCTTTGAGAGATCGGTCGGATCAAGACCCAGCATCACGTCGCGATGCACGAAGTCGCGGGTATGGTCCAGCATCATGATCACCATCACGATCCCACGCAGCAGATCGATGGAATCTATGCGGCTCCTAACGGGTTTTACCGGCTGGGGAGGAGCATCGACAAAGGCCTGCGGAAGAATTTCAGGGGATGATGGTTGGGGTGAAGCGTTGCCTTCCATAACAACTCCATACGGTCGGACTGTGCGGATTCTGACGATGGAACCTCCGCAGATTACGCAGATTAAAAGGAGCCCTAACGTTCCAACCTTTGGCGTAATCTGCGGAATCTGCGGATTGTTCTGCTTGTTGCTTTGAGGCGGCTAAAGTTCAATCTCCTGCGCGGACAGAACATACTCAAACGACCTCAGCGCCCCAAGCGTTTGGCTATCCACCGGAGCATCAACCTCGATGACAGCCATCGCTTCCCCACCCCGCTCACGGCGGCCGAGGTGAAAGCGGCTGATGTTAATGCCCCCTTCACCGAGGATGGTGCCGACCCGACCGATGACTCCAGGGACGTCGCGGTTGCGCATCACTAACATGTGTCCGTGAGGAATGGCTTCGATGTGGAAGCCGTTGATCTCAGTGACGCGTCCCTGGCGCGCTTGTTCGCCATAGCCAAACAACGTGCCGGCGAGACTCAGTTCGCCGCTACTGGTGATCACCCGGCTTCTAATCGCCGGTACTGAATCGACCGCCGACCGCAAGTATGTAGTGGTGATAGTGATGCCCCGCTCTTCCGCAATCAAAAAGGCATTCACCGCGTTTACGCGCGCGCTGACGTCGCGCAATAGTCCGGCAAGAAACGCCCTGGTTACCGGTGCGGCGTTTTGATCGACGATCTCGCCGGCGTATTCGATTCTCACTTCCCTGACCGCGCCGTCAACCAGCTGTGCCTGAAACCTTCCCAGGCTTTCAGCCAACTGCAGGAACGGCTGCAGCGTTTGCAACTCCTTAGCGCCCAGCGCCGGCACGTTTACCGCACCTCGCAGCGCGCCCGACAGGAGGTAATCGCGCATCTGCTCCGCCACCGTGAAAGCAACTCCCTCCTGCGCTTCGGTTGTCGAGGCGCCCAGATGCGGGGTGGCGATCACTTCCTCAAGCCCGAGCAGCGGATGATCGGCAGGAGGCGGTTCCTGAACAAAAACATCGAGTGCAGCTCCCGCCACTTTGCCGGACTTGATTGCTTCGTAAAGTGCATCTTCATCAATCAACCCGCCACGTGCGCAGTTGATCACGCGCACTCCTTTCTTCATTTTGGCGAAAGCGTCCTTGCCTACCATCGCGCGAGTCTCAGCGGTCAATGGCGTATGAACGGTCAGAAAGTCCGCCCGGGCCAGCACCTCGTCGAATGGGACCACTTCGATCCCAAGATCGCGAGCCTGGTCTGGAGCGATGAAAGGATCAAAGGCGACGATATTCATGCCAAACGCATGAGCGCGGCTGGCGACCGTGCGACCGATACGGCCCAAACCCAGGACGCCAAGCGTTTTGCCCTGAAGTTCAACGCCAATGAACTTCTTTCGTTCCCATCGTCCGGCTCGCAAACTGCTGTTGGCTTGAGGCACCCGGCGCGCGAGCGCGATCAAAAGTGCCATCGTATGCTCGGCGGTGGTAATGGTGTTTCCGTCGGGCGCGTTCATTACGACGATGCCGCGGGCAGTTGCGGCCGGCACATCGATGTTGTCTACACCAACTCCGGCGCGACCCACGACGCGCAGGTCCGGGGCGCTATCCATCAAATCGGCGGTGACTTTGGTTTCACTGCGGACCACCAGGCCGGCGCAACCGACCAGAGCCTCCCGCAATTCCGTGTTATTAAGGCCAACCCGCTTCTCGACCACAAATTCGGCGTTGCGCAGGGGTTGAAGTCCACTATCGCTGACTTCGTCAGCTACGAATATCTTTTGCTGTTTCATTGGTTGGCGGATTATAGCGGTTTTTATTTTGGAGTGTCTTGTCAGCGAGTGATAAACTCTGCCGCCAGATTTTTTCCAATTGATCAAGTAGTGGTTTGGTTTAAGAACTTCTCTGTGCATCCTCCGTGTTCTCTGTGCCTCTGTGGTGGGATTTGCTGAATAAGATTCCACCACAGAGGCACAGAGAATACGGAGGATGCACAGAGAAGGCTAGTAGCATCCGGAGTAGTTAATGATTACCACTGTCTGTCTGAACGCAAAATCCAAAGCGTTTACCGAAAACTGTCTGGCAGCGGACATCAGCGAACTGCGCGTGGTCGAGGGCAACGTTATTTGGGCGGACGTGAGCGATCCTACCAGTCACGATTTCGAAGAACTGGCGGAGGAGTTTGGCTTCCATCACCTATCGATCGAAGATTGCCAAAATGAACATCAGCGGCCAAAAGTCGAGGAGTATGACGGTTACTATTTCATCGTACTCTACGAAGCTGAGCTGGTTGGGCCGAACGATCGTCTCGAACTGCGCGAGCTCAATATTTTTCTCGGCAAGAACTTTCTGGTCACGGTCCACAGTCGACCCATTCGTGCCATTGCCACCGCCTCGCGTCTTTGGCATGAATGGACTGATCGGGCTGAACAAGGGGCCGGCCTCCTGGCTTACCTGCTGATTGACGGCATCGTTGACGACTATCTACCGTTGCTCGACATCATGAGCGACCGGATGGACGATCTCGAGGATTCGATCTTCGGTGAATGGCGAGCTGAGTCGATCGAAGAGATTTTTGGGATTAAAAAGAAGTTGCTTTTCCTGCGTCGCGCGATTACACCGCTCCGAGACGTTTTTAATATGCTGTTACGGCGCGAGCAACCAATCTTTCCCCGGGAAATCCATATTTACTTTCAGGACGTGTTTGATCATCTGATTCGGGTGGCCGATACGATTGATACTCTCCGCGACATGCTCGGGTCGACCATGGACGCGTATCTATCCGTTTCGGGCAATCGCATGAACAAGATCATGAAACGGCTTACCTCGATCTCAACGATTTTGATGTCGGTAACGCTGATCGCCGGAATCTATGGGATGAACTTTAATCTGATGCCCGAATTGAGGTGGCGTTATGGTTACGTTTATGCTTTGGGTTCAATGGTCGCGGTAGGTATTGCTCTTTACATTTACTTGAAGAAGGTAAAATGGATCTAAGAAAACAACTGCACCTGCACCCAAAGCACATGAAGGGCGATGCTGCTCAACTGGCAGCCCAGCTTGCTCCACTCGAAGAACTGCATCGCCGCGGCGCTGGCAGCTCGCCAACGGGTGATCCGAAGGGAAATTTTGCCTTAGGCGCGATTGTCGTTGACAATGACGATTTGAGTATCCCGAAGGACATCATGGAGGGCAGCGATGAAAAGACTTACCTGGGGATGGAGCCGGTGGTGATCGTCATCCTGGGATTCATGCTGCTGTTTATCGCTTTCATTGCGTGGCAGATTTCGCTGATGCCGGTGGAATGAAGATCAAGGGGGAAAAGGGGAACGGGTAAAAGGGGAAAGGGAAATACGCGCTCCGCGTTCCCCATAGCCCCTCTTTCCTGTTCCCCTTTTCCCCTTTACCTTTTTTCCCCGCTGACCCGGTTTTACATCGGCCCCGCGTCTTTGATTTCGTCACTCTCATCAAGCGCGCCGTCAGGCGATGGGCCCGGATCGGACCCGGAAGAGCCTGAGCCGACGCTGCCCTCATTGTCCTCGATATCGCTCAGCGTCTCTTTACTGGTAGCGTCAGAATCCTCGCTGACTTGGTCCGACGCAGAGTCGGTATCCTCGTTTGATAGTTCCTTACTCGTTGATTCCGGCATTGATTACCCCCTTAGATAAACCAACTGATTACCACCGCGACCGCTACCACCATGGCCGCATAAACACCCGCCACCACGTCGTCTGCCATTATTCCCAGTCCAGACGGAAGTGACTCAAGCCTACGCGCCGGATATGGCTTAACAATGTCGAAAATCCTGAAAAGGATAAACGCCAGGATGGCCGCCCACCACGCAGTCCCTAAAACAAATGGCACCGGTACCAGGGCAATGAACTGGCCCACTACTTCGTCGATGACGACCTTGCCCGGATCCTTCCGCCCGGAGAGCTTTTCGGTACGAGAGGCGGCCCAAATCCCCGCCAAGGCGATCGCGAGAATAATGACCAACTCAAACGCGATTACTCCGTAGGAAATGTGAAGTAGATTAAAGTTGTGTTGGACACCAAGACCGAAGAACACCTTCATCAAGGCGCCACGAACCAGAAGGTAAACTCCGATTCCGACGAGCGAGCCCAAGGTTCCGGGCGCAAGCGGCAAATAACCGACGCCACAGGTCGCTATCGACAGGGCGAGGTAATCGCCTACCGTGCGATTCCTGCGCTGCGCGATCTGATCTGCCGCTAACTCAACCGACGCATTGAGTTCGTCGCTGGATTCTTTGATGGCCATCAATAAGACAAACAGGAGTCAACTATGTCGCCGGAGTCAAGATTTTTGACGTCTGCGCTACTTACCATTGCAAATCAGTCCGCTTTCCAAAGAATAGGTACGACGGGAAACTCCTCGCGCCCAAACATGGCATTTCTCCAGTCCCACCATTTAACTTCCTCACAAACCTTTTGCATAATTTCGCGTCGTTCTTCGTGGGTGGGTGTGCCATCGAAATCACTGCCGCTAACCTCGGCTAGGCGTGCTTTGTAAATGTGATAGCGTTCAACAACTGCCTTTGTTGGTTGCAAGTTGAATAGGGTCGCAGGCACAACGTCGCGCAGCCACTCATAAACGAGCCGCACAAGTTGATCCTCGTTATGGTTATGGCACTTGGGATCGAGCCCTGCAAAGTCAGACGCGAATTGCTGATAATCGTGAGGAGTGGCCACCAAAAACGCGCATCGGTGGTCTTTATGTTGCGAGCGCAGAGCATGAAACATTGCCATCCCTGCCTCAATTGGCATGTTCATCCGGGCAAAGTTGCTCTCACCCTCACCTTTGGATCTTGATAGTTCGTGAAGCGAGTAGTGACAATTCGAAATAGCATTTACTAGCATATCAAGCCTTGGACGATCTGGACTGGTCAAGTCTTTTGCGCAAATGGGCAACAGATTCCCTGCGACAACCGGAAATTGCATCGCGTCTTCAAGACACCCAAACTCTTGATCAAAAGGATAGTTTAGGAAGACTTGGTGTCGCTCGTAATATTCTAAGTTCTTACGCATTCAGAAGGTCTAAATCTTGCTCAGCCGCCGCACTTACGGTTATGTCCTTTACAAGTCGTGAAAACGCACGTTTATAGCTGTCAGGGTCGTTCCATGCCGTGAAGTCCCCTATATGCCTTGTTTGCACCAACAATCTTGATATTTCGTCATTAGTCTCCATAACGGCATCGTCAATCCGAATAGGGAAAAGAATAGTCTTCTTAGCCTTAGACTCTCTCTCCAAAGCGAACTCGATTTCCTTACGCACCCAATCGCTTCTGATAGAGGACTCGGAAAGCACAAGCAATACTTTATCCGTAACTTGAATAGCGCGGTCGATCTCTATGTCTAAACGATCGCCAATCTTCAAGTCCTTTGAATCTAACCAACACCTAACCCCGACCTCCTGAAGATCGTGGTAAATTCGTTCGGCGAAGGCTTTGTCTCTTGCGCTATAACTTACAAAACAGGAATAAGGTTCGACCGGTCTTTCGGAACGCGAGGAGCGTTCTTCTTTGGCAAACTCACTGATGAACTTTGCGACCTGAAGTGAGGCCGGTCCGACCGCTGCAATTAAGTCAGTGGGCGCTGCCGACCGAAAGCGAACTACCGGAAGCCCAGCCAGATCAGAGGGAAGACGATGGAGTGGCCCCTCGTCCTCAACCACAACAATAATGCGAGATCGGCCAAGCCTCCCCATGAAAAGACCAAGTTCGAAAATCACGTTTTCTCTATTCCGTTTGGGGTTGGCTTGATCCCGGAAAAGGTCATGATGTGTCAACACGAAAACTGCTGCGTCCACTGTGTCCAAAATCACGAGAATCGAGTCCAGTGAGTAGGACTCAGTGTCGTCGAAGAGTTGAGTGCTGTAGATCACACTCCAAACCTCATTCTTCAAGTTCTCCCTTAACGCGTTCGCAACAGGTAGACCCTCAAAAGATGATCCGATGAAAAAGATTGGTTTCTTCATTTTCTGGTTCAATGCTGCTCGCGAATTGATCGCCTGAATTCTAAGACTAAACAATTCTTCCGACTAGGTCATATTCCTGTGCGGAGGTGATTTCGACTGAGACCATCTGCCCTTCCACCGGCACAAAGTCTTCGGGGGCATCGTTGATCAGAACACAACCATCGATGTCGGGCGCCTGGGTTTCAATTCTTCCCTGCCAAAGGAGATCGCTTTCAGTTGATTCACCTTCGAAGAGCACACGCACTGTTTGACCAACCTTCGCCTTGTTTCGACGGCGGGAAACTTTCGACTGCTCTCTCATCAAACGCGCGCGCCGCTGTTTCGCAATCCTGGGATTGACTTTGTTTGGCAGTTCGAACGCTGAGGTTCCTTCTTCATCGGAATAGGTGAACACACCCACACGATCAAACTCCACGTTCTTCACGAAGGCCAGCAACTCTTCGAAGTCTGCATCCGTCTCCCCGGGAAAACCTGTAATAAATGTTGTGCGAACCGCAATATCAGGCACGCGCGCTCGTACGCGTTTGATAAGCCGCTCCAGACTTTGCCGATTGCCGCCACGTTTCATCAGTTTCAAAACATTTTGCGAGGCGTGCTGCAAAGGCATATCGAGATACTTCACCGCCTTGGGTTCTTCCGCCAGGACATCCAGAAAGCCATCGCTGATGTGGGTGGGATAGGTGTACATAACCCGCACCCATTCAATGCCGTCCGTGTGTGACAACTCTCGCAGCAAATGGGCCAGCGCGTCATCCTTACCGAGATCTTCGCCGTAACGCGAAGAATCCTGGGCGACGAGTATCAGCTCCTTCACCCCTTCCTCGGCAAGTTGTTGTGCTTCAGCGACGATCGAACCAAAACGGCGGCTTCGGAAATGGCCGCGCATCTGCGGAATGAAACAAAAGGCGCAGGGCCGATCGCAACCCTCGGCGATCTTTATGAACGCATAGTGGCTGGGCGTCGCTAAAACCCGAGGTGTCGATTCGTCATACAGGTAGGTGGAACTCTGATTGCCCAGCGATATAACGGGCAGGGATCGCGTGTCGGTCTTTGGATCGCAAACCGCGAGGATGTCGTTAATTTGGCTGGTACCGATGAAAGCATCTACTTCCGGCATCTCCGCTTTCAATTCATCGCGATAGCGTTCAACCAGGCAACCGGCCACCACCACGCGGGTGGCTTTCCCTTCAGCCTTCAAACTAATCGCTTCAAGAATAGTGTCAATCGATTCTTTCTTCGCCGAATCAATAAACCCACATGTATTGACGACGACCGTGTCAGCCTCACTGGCATCAGCGGTCAATTCGTAACCGTTGGCCTTGAGCTGTCCCATCATCACTTCGCTGTCGACGAGGTTTTTGGGACAACCGAGGCTGATAAATCCGACTTTTTTCATAGTGCTACTTTCACGGCGAGGGCAATAGGTCAAATAGGACTTGTTGGGCCTATGCTTCCTTTTCTTCGAGTTGTTTTAGTGTTTGATCAATTTCCTGCAGCTCCGTCGAGGACAAAGGCTGCCCGCCAAATCTAACGCGGTTGTAGGCCTGGGTTATTGCCATGGCCGGTTTGAAATCCAAAGTGCCGGCAAACTCGAGCGGCGTTAGATGAGTATCTCGCTCCATCCCACGACGCGCCAGTAGCGCCGTCAACCGCTCATAAAACAGGATCGTTGAAACCGGCGCGACGGCCTGCCCCGGTCTAATGCTCAACCCTCGACGCCAACCGAACCGTCGAACACGTTTCGCGATCAGCACAATCCCAAAACCACCGACGACCCCGAGAAGAACCATGGCGAGAAGTCTCGTCTGCGAAGACAGAGTCTGCCGAATCGCCGCCACCATCAGCGTCAGGGATCGGCGAAAGTCAATCAGCTGGCTTTGGAGAGTAGCAGCCAGCGAACGCTGCTCTTGTTTGTCGTAACCGACCACATACTGAAACCAGATCAACTCCAGGGCTTCGACATATTTCCCTGCCTGGGCCGCAAGTCCCGTGCTGACTGGTTCGGTCCTGCCTGCCGCCGGCGTCGGATCAAAAGTGACCCAGGAAGCAGTTTCGGGAAAATAAACCTCGACCCAGGAATGCGCGTCGCTTTGTCTCACGGTGTACGCATCGGCGGCGTCATTGAACTCGCCCGGAAGGAAACCATTTACCACTCGCGCGGGAATCCCGCGGGTCCGCAACATCACAGCCATGGCTGTCGAAAAATATTCGCAGTGTCCGGCCTTAATATTGAACATGAAATCGGCTAGTGGGTCTGGCCCCCCCGCTTTCATCTCCAGACTGTAGCCGTAATCCTGTTGTAACTGGGATTCGACGGCCTTAGCCTCGTCATAACGGTTCCGCGCTTCGGCATTTGCAACTATCGCATTCGCGCGCGCGGCTATTCTCGGATCGAGCAAGGTCGGCAGCTGTTCATAGCGTCCGAAATTAGCGGGGTCAGATCGCGCGTCGCTGCGCAAGACCGCGGGATCCGGCTCCGTCATATCCGACCGAGCCTTGTACATTAGTCGCTCAGAATCATGCCTGCGCGTCTGCACCGAACCGTCAGGATCAAATCGCACGTAGGGAAAGTTGCCCTGTATGGCGATTGGGCGGTACGCCGCAAAAAGAACCGGCGAATCGAGTGGCTCCAGGAAGACTGTTTGGGTCGTCAACCGATTCAGCACGTCACTAGTGATGGTCGCAATCACAAATAGAGGCCCATTCCCGTCTGCATTTTTCTCTTTCAGTCGCAGTTCAGGAGACTTTTTCCAACCCTGGCCGGTAAATTCATCCAATGCCACCCCCCGCCATCTAAGCTGGCGTAACGGTTGCGGCTTCTCTAAGCGGACGTGCATGACTACCGCATTGTCGCGCTTGAGAGTGCCAATCTCTCCCAAGGTGACGCTGTCCGAAAACCCGATAAAGTTTGTTAGCCCTCCGCCACCGCGAATCAGGGCTGTGGCGCCTGAACGTGGTGCAACCAGGAACAAGGGAACGGCTAAAACAATAATCAGTAACAGCAAGCCAACGGCAACCAGCGGCAGCCGGTGGGCCTCCGCGTTTCCCCGGCCATGCCGAGGAGCTGAGTTTTTGAAAATGCGCGAGTCGGGCGGCACCAGAAGGTGCGTCTCGCTCGGAGCTATGGCTCGCTTGGACTTTTGGATTTCAAACGCGATGATGGTGGAAAGACCGCACAGCAAGTAAAGCGTCAAGCTGGCCAAAAAGATCGGACTGAAACTAAGACCCGCTGCCAGAAGTACTTCGAAGAAAGAAATAAGATACAAGAAGACCCAATCGCGATCCTTCTTAACTTGCAGTAGCTTCACAGCTGCCAGGAAAACAATGAGGTGGGCCAGGGCATTGGCGCCAACTCTTGCATCAGGCAGACCGATTGTCTTTTGGTAATGCCAATCAAGAAAGAAAAGTGGGACAGATAGCAGTACCACCACCAGCCCGGTGCGTTCCGATAATTGCCATCGGGTGCCTTCGCAGATCCAGGCTACCGCCATGAAGAATAACACCAGGGCAGCAAGTCCAAACGACAGCCCGTCGGCTAACATCAGCGTTAACGTCGCTACTGCGACAGTGGCATAGGAGAAAGCACGGAAGTAGACTTCAAGAGACATCGGACTTATGAAACAAAACTGCTTAGTGGCGGACCCAGGCCTGACAGCCGGTGCATAGTGACGCCACCGGCTCGTTCAAGGTTCGCTTTAAATACCAACCCCGCAAATAAGTAATTTGCGCTACCCAAACCGCTAAAAAAATTAAGGCCCGCCCAGCTTAACACTGAGCGGGCTGCTGTTAGTAATCCCGGTGACTTATCTGGCCCACGCGCAGATGGGGGAGCCAACCACTCCCAGTTGGCGATACCGCCCGCGTTTAGAACACGACTGAGTCGCCGGCCCTGATCTTGGAAACATCAAACTCAAGATGTCGCGGTAGCCAGGCTGCGTAGGGATTGCTGCTATTAAGAAAGGCACCGTCAAACACAAACTCGAACTTCTTACTCTCAGGTGTGAGAAAAGGAACGCCCTTATCGTCGAGACGGGCGAAATACAAAACAGCCATATCGCTGGCACTTTTCGGGGGATTAAACTGCACCAACTCTCGGCGCTCCCCCTTTTCGTTCAGCAACCACATGTTGCCTTTTAGCTGTTCAAGTACCATTCTTTGAAATACGCCTTCCTCTACTGACTGCCTTGTAGAATCAAGAAATCTGGTAATGGTGACTACATAAAACTTCTGACAGATTACGCAATTCAACATTCCCGCGGTTGTCTTATCAAATTCTGTACGCTGGGTTTCATCCATCTTGTCATAACCAATTTGAATCTGGCGCAATCGAACGATTGCCTGTCGAACTGGCAACCCGGAATGCAATCGCATAACAACGGGAACAGGGGCCATGATTCGTGGGTTAGCGCCGGCAGAGGGAGCCCGATAAATGCTCTGGTCTCTCAGTTCACGTCCAGCCTGTGCTTGCGATATAGCTGCAATTCCCTCTGGCGACTGATATGTTCTCACCCACGGCGAATCGGTTAGAACTTTGGTGGCCTCATCCTTACTCCATTTTTGGAACGGCTTCTCAGTCAGTTTTTGGGCGAAGAGCGTGCCGGTTAAAGAAAAAAGGCAGACGGCAAAACATAATCCAACCTTATGAGGTTTCATTTCTTTATTCCCTTTCTTGATCACTCCGATTGAAAGCAAATTCTAAAGAATTGGGTCAATCAGAGTAAAGCCCGCTGGCTCTGACGACCTGGTTCCAATAGAAAATGGTCCGTTCGCCGTATCCGCTGAACGAACTATTAATATGAGCCCGGGCGACTTCCCATTCTCCCACGCATTGGCCCGCTCAGTACATCGGCTCGAACAAGTAGGCTTCCGTGTTCGGGATGGCAACTGGCTGCGACCCTGTCGATAAAATCACCGGAAAACCGGTTTGAGATTTCAAATCTGGTGATTCTTCACCGAACGGTCTACCTGATGATAGTTTTCACGCGAGTCATACGCCTTAGTGAATGACTGGCAGGGGCGCCGGGGAAAAAAGCGGGTCGGAGACTAAATCAACCAACCTCAATCGCATGCAGGCCCCAAATCATTAACGCTCTCTGGAAAGGTAACTAAAAGAATGAAAATCCGACTCACACTCACATTGATAGCAATTGTAGGGCTGATGCTCGTGGTCGCCCTGGTTCGCGGAGACAGTTCGGCGGCGGCGCCTTTGGCGGCACAACAGGTCAATAACGACTACAGAGGAGCCTCAAGCTTCGATTTTGTAGGTGCGGGACCAAATGTTGCGCGCTGCGGGGCCTTTCCGCAAAACGTCGAACTGAGTTTCACCGGTTCGGGGGTTGATACCGAAGGCGGTTATAACACCGCCGTCTTTTCTGCGTGCACCAATACCACAACCAATCTGGTCTTCGATCTGAAAGCTACAGATACGTATGCGCAAAGCGGTGATCAGGTCTTTATCGAAGGGGACCCGTTCGTGTTGGAGCCCAACCTTGATATTTGCGCTGCTACAAATGCTCGCGGCGTGAAGTTTCGTGTCGCCGGCGGCACGGGAGGGCATGCTGGGGCGACGGGCCACGGTCGTTTCGATATCTATAGCAACCTGACGCCATGCAACGGACTGACGGTGCCGGCGCATGTGTCGTTTGAAGGACTGATCGAGGTGCCGAATTAAGCGCTCTCGTTTCTGATTCTGGTACTAGCCCGCAACAAAAAGCCTGCGAGAAACAAATCTCTCGCGGGCTTTGCTAAGTCTTGGTTCACAGGAGTGCTAAAATGGGTCGGTGCCTCTTAAAGTAATTCAGCAGCGAGTTCGCGAGGGACAGTATCTCATTAAGAGTCATGCGGCAGTTCATGCGTTGAAAGAGGGTTTCGAGCGTCGACACATGGTCGAAGCGGTCCTCAACGGATCGCTCATCGAAGATTACGCGGACGCCAAAAGAGCGCTACTATGTGGCGGGACAGTCTTGTCTGAGGGCACACAAATTTACTTGCACGTTGTGTGCGAGTACGCGGATGCGGTCTACGTTGAATTTGTTACGGCGTATATTCCAGATGAACAAGAATGGGAGAGTCCGCCATTCCGCCGAAGAAAGACGAGGTGATCGCGATGACTAACCAACCGATTCCTACTTGTGGTGAACATGAAGTCTCGAAGCAGTGGAAGACAACCACGTTCGAATATGATGAGGACGGCATTTCCATTCAAGTGCCCAACGTGTATGCCTGGGTGTGCCCACATGACGGTGAGGCTTCCTTCACGCCCGAAACTGTCGATGAACTGATCGCGACTGTGCGCGAATTGATTACACCCGCCAAACGTGCGCGCGAACGTCGCTCAATGCCAACCGAATATATCGTGAGAGTGGCTTAGCAGACGTCCCACCTTCTCATGCAGTTGCGTATAGATGAAATGCGAATATGCCTTTTTGAAGGGCGTGCCAGGGAAGTCTACCGCAAGGAGCGGAGGTTCGCCTGCCGATTTACCTGGGCGCTAAGGTTCAAGCACAACTGGAGCGCTTGGCGCGAAGGAACGGGAAAGAGATCGTTGAGATGGTGAATCAGCTGGTGCAGAAGGAGATGGAGCTGATTGAAAAGTTGACGTAATGGAGAAAGCTAAGTCAGAACTCGACGATTGGGGACGCCCGGAATACAAGCGATCCGATTTCGGAGAAATCATCCGAGGCAAGTACGCGACCACTCAAGTAGATTTTCAGCAGCTTGCCGGAGTATTGCTCGCGTGCATTGGTGAAGACGAAGGTATCCAATTCATTCGTCATTCGATTGGGAATTACCTGGCGGACCATCGTTCCGGTGAATGGACCTACGAGATTGATAACGCCAACCAGATCACACTGCGTTATTGGTTGAGTGAATTCGGCAATATCGAGCAGCCGATATCAAATCCCACGGAGGTCATGACACCCAGGGAAAGAACAGAATTGCAGAATGCCTTGCTCAAAGGTGTGACTAGTCTAAAAACAAGCTCCTGATCGAGAAAGCCCGCTCAAGTTTACCCTGAGCGGGCTTTCTTAAATAATCCCGGCGACTTCCTACTCTCCCACGCAGTTACCCGCGCAGTACCATCGGCTCCAACAGGCTTAACTTCCGTGTTCGGGATGGGAACGGGTGTGACCCTGTCGACAAAATCACCGGAAAACTTTTCTGAGATCTAAAATTTCAAATCTCAAATTCCGTTTTAGTTTTCAATCAGCTCAACTTATCCAAGATCTGAAATTCGAGATCTCAGATTTCAAAAAGAGAGCTTAGAGAATCGAATAGTGAATGTTTGCTTTCCCTGGCAAGTTCGCGCAAGCGCGAATTTGTTGCTTGAGTAAATTTTATGGTCAAGCCTAGGGACTGATTAGTAGTGGTCAACTGAGCACATTACTGCACTTACATATCCACCCTATTAACCTCGTGGTCTACGAGGAGTCTCACTGGCAGAATTAATCTTGGGTCTGGCTTCACGCTTAGATGCATTCAGCGTTTATCCATGCTCAACATAGCTACCGAGCGCTACGGCTGGCGCCATAACTCGTACACTAGAGGTCAATCCATCCCGGTCCTCTCGTACTAAGGACAGATTCCCTCAATTCTGCTCCGCCCACACCAGATAGGGACCGAACTGTCTCGCGACGTTCTAAACCCAGCTCACGTACCGCTTTAATTGGCGAACAGCCAAACCCTTGGGACCTTCTTCAGCCCCAGGATGCGATGAGCCGACATCGAGGTGCCA
>JANNJZ010000351.1:0-4950 GCA_031396065.1 Pyrinomonadaceae bacterium
AAAGCCATTAGCCCAAGGCCTAATCAAAATCGAGTAGACAACAGGCTGCGGAAAGCGTAAAAACCTCTCGTCCCGGCCACTCTCCATTGGCCGGTTTTGAAGTGTACATGTATGGCCGGTTTTCAAGTGTTCACCGAGGATTTCAAGCATGAATGGCCGAATTGGTCTCCTGAACCGGGATCACGGGATGGATGGAGAGGGGTGCTCTCCGCAAAGATTGATGAGACGGACGAGGCGATAGCCTATCCGTGTCAGGAGACAGCAAAAATACTGTTAGGGGGGAGTTCTTATGACTTCGAGCCGTTTCTTTCCATGCTTGCTGAGTGGAGAAAAAAGGTGATTGCTGACTGTAAGAGACGTGCTCAACAGATCATTCGACCGTAGGGCGAATAGTACGCCTCTCATCCGCGAAATTTGGATGCTTGTTTCGGTGTTTCGGCGTCCGGTCAATTCCAAGCGTTAGGCGGCCGGTGATTATTTAGAGTGGTAGCAAGCAAGGTCAAGGCTTGAAATCTCGTCGCCGCTTTTGATCGAGTTCTTGCTGCCGTCGTCGCAGCTCGACTGCTAAGTCAGTTCGCTCAATCCTCAAACGGTCCGCGCGGCTGGTCACAACAAACAATCCGTCACAGGTTAGCAAACTGGGATCCTTGTAGAGCCAACCTTGTACCGGCAGGTGAAGTTGTTCGGCAATCGCGGCGGTGAAGTGAAGGTTGCTCTGCCAACTAACAGTATCGTCATAGTCGATAGCGATGCTTGCTAGTTTGCCATCCAGATATCGGAGTTCTATCCATTCAATTCCCTTAAGAGATTGCTCATCACCGAGAAGCCCTGGAATAACGTGCGTTTCGGAGAGGCCGATCTCATTTGGATCAGGCCGCAGTGAAACCCCATAGTTGGGAAAGAGTTCGACCAGCATAGCGAGGGGCTGTCCCAGTCTTAGTCCGCGCACTATCGGCGACTGATCTATGGTAAGCGTGCATTTGTTTTCACGAGCCTTATCGCTGGGCCTCTTGGCCGTTGTTGGAGAAACCTTCTGTTCGTTGGGCGTCAGCACCAGTTTACTCAACTCGTCAAGCGGTGATGGCTGGAACTTCTGGTCCCTTAAGCCAACTTGGACTGTCGTGGACTCAGTCTTTGGCGTCTCTGTTTGTCCTTGTGTTGCGGTTGGCGACTGGACGTTCTGAGCAATTAAGGCCGTCGTCGTAGTGCGCGGCAAACCATGTCCAATCGGAACTTCCTCGCGGTATATTCGCTCAACCAAATCAAGGTAGAACGTTTGCAATCGCTGAGTCGCGCGGACGTCCAAACCCGACTCAAGGACCGTATCGACGGCCTTGTCGAACTCGTCTCTTGCAGCATCGCGCTTGCTGTCGTCGAGATTGCGCTTGCCCTTGCGAAAATGGTCTTCCGCCTGAGTTATGATCTGAGACACGCGAACCTCATTGTTCCCTTCTTCCGTGGGAATCGAACGCGCTGAAGATCCGGTTGGGACCGTCGGTTGTGACCCTACTCGCTTGGATTGGGTTCTGCCTCGCTCTTTGCTTGCTGACGATTTAGATTCAATGTTGGATGGCGTGGACCCGTATGAAATAAACTCCCGCAACTCTTTCAATTGTTCGTCGGTCAACTCAAACTCAATTTTGCCGCCAAGACGCATTTCCACTTTTTTTGCGGTAGCAATCTTGACCACAAGCTCATATGGTATTCCTTTCCACAACCAGTGGAAGAAAACTCTTGGGTTATCAGAGCCTCTGCGTTCGTAGCTCATTGAACCGAAGGACCAGCGCGCGGGTTCTTTCAAAGGCGCCCGTGTTCCGTCCGGCAGTTTAGGGTTCTCACCACCGGAAACGATAACCTCCAATTCGGTATTGTCCTTAAATGGCTCTTCGTGTTCGGAGGCTGAATACTTGAAGATCAAAGTCACCTTTTGAAGGTCTGTTGGCTTAATCGGCTTCTGACCTGCGTGAGAAAAACCTAGATTCAACTGCAAATCCTTCGCTATCGTACTTAAATCAGCGAAGACGGAAGTTTCATCTTTGAATTTGTCGTATTCAATTCTTATTCCTTGATCCTGCGCTTGGGCAACTAGACCAGCGGTGCCAGCACTAGGGTTTTCTGCTGTTGTCCTTGGCTTGGGAATTGGATTCGGCCTTGGAGTTGTAACTTGCGTAGCATTCGCCGCGTTTGGTAGTGAGTCTGGGAGAATACTCACGACTGGTGGTGTGCTTTGCTGGTTTGATCGAGTAGCGTTAGCGCTACTCGTCGGAGAATCGGGTAGCGCGTAATCAATCAATTCGGCGACTAGTAAAGACGAAGCCTTGTAACGTTCTTTAAGGACAACTATCGTAAACGAGCCAGCGAGCTTTCCACTGTGATCTAGCAGAAGTTTTCGTAGAGTTGCTGATGCTTCACCTCGCCGCATCAAGACAAGGGCAAACCTTGGCGAGGAAGGCTGCTCTCTTAACATAAAAGCATAGTGGGTCTCTTGGGCATTCTGATAGCCACCCCCGTAAAGAGTGCCCATCTCCAGTGTTCCGGTGAGAATGACTGGCCGTTCAAGGAACGCCATTTGATCGGTTTCAACTTCTAACAGGGTCTTGTGCTCCGCAGCTTCCTTACCCCTCTCACCCATTTGCGCGGGAATAGGGCGTGCCGATGAACCAGCAGGAATCTGTCCGAGAACATCTTTCCTACTCGTCGGAGAATTGGGTAGCGCGTAATCGATCAATTCGGCGACTAGTAAAGACGAAACCTTGTAACGTTCTTTAAGGACAACTATCGTAAACGAGCCATCGATCTTTCCATTGTGATCTAGCAGACGCTTTCGTAGAGTTGCTGATGCTTCACCTCGCCGCATGAAGACAAGGGCAAACCTTGGCGAGGAAGGCTGCTCTCTTAACATAAAAGCATAGTGGGTCTCTTGGGCATTCTGATAGCCACCCCCGTAAAAAGTGCTCATCTCCAGTGTTCCGGTGAGAATGACTGGCCGTTCAAGGAACGCCATTTGATCGGTTTCAATTTCTAACAGGGTCTTGTGCTCTGCGGCTTCCTGGCGCTTCTCACCCATTTGCGCGGGAAGAGGGGGTGCCGATGAACCAGCCGGAATCTGTCCGAGAACATCTTTCCCCTGCGTAATCATCGCGCCGATGATCAACAAGACTAAGCCTAAGAAGTGAGCAAGCGGCTTCATAACTCCAGATCCTAACCCTCTGATGGATCGCTAGCAAGTAAAGCGAAACGACTTTCGTAGAATTTTGGATCAGACACGGCATTGGATTAAGCTCGGACGGCCCACACTTGTTGCGCTTGTTTTGCCGAGTACGGAGAAACTTCGTCGAGTATGTCGCCTATATAGGAATTCCGAGCCCCAAAAATCGTGAACTCATAGGATCAGCTCAATGGCCTCCTCCACCAGTGCCTGAGATGATGCGGCTTCTTTTCCCGGTAAGGCGGCGATGATGGTTGAATGCGAATCGCGCTCTAAGGTTTCTGCCGTAGGCCGCCCGCTATCGCGGGAAGCAGTTGTTTGTTTCTCACGATCTCGGACAAGAGCGGCTGACGCCAGTCTCTCCTCCTGATACTTGTTGTACATTTTGACTCGGCTCGGATCAGCAAGTGGCGCAACAGCAAGTAGTTGTTCTTTGGCCAGCTCCATCTCGCCAGGTAGCGAATTCTTCAGCAGCGTCGTCTGCCATGACTCGCGCCCTTTGAGCAAGTCCTCTTGAGTGTCGCTAAGCCGCTGGCTCGGGATGTTACGCTTCCGTCGGGCATCGTCATAAATGTGGTCGATCCCGCGAAGTTCCAGGGCGTCCCAAGGGGGCGCGTCCGCAACGCGACGATCTCGAAGTTGTGCGGCCACGGATTCGGTTGTCGGAATTGCGCTGACTTCCATCCTAGATCGCATTCCAGAAATCACTCCTAGTTCGTTCCTCAGGCGCGACAGAATCCCATTCATCCCCTCTGCGCTTGCCATCGTGAACCACAGCCCATCCACATAACCTACGCTGCCTTTAAGTGCTCCACTGCGTTGCCCAGCCGGTTTTTGGGAGTGACTGCGAGGCGTGAACTTCCCTCAAAAAAGCCACCCAAAGGAGCACGCGACAAATGGAAAATCACGTCAACCAATCACCTGCCATTCCGAAATGGTCCGCCCTACTTATCGAAGCCGTCACTAACCCGGGTCTAATAATGAAGGCGTATAGCGCGTTCCATTTTTATTCGATCGGCAACCAACTTTTGGCCCTTGTGCAATGCCAGATACGCGGATTACAGCCCGGTCCAATTAACACTTTCCCGAAGTGGAAAGACTTAGGCCGCTTTGTAAAGCGTGGCGAACGGGCGCTCACTTTGTGCATGCCGCTTACTTGCAAACGCCGCGAGGAAGATTCAGACGAAGAACACACATTTACCAGCTTTGTCTATAAGGCCCGCTGGTTTGTTCTCTCTCAGACCGACGGGCAAGAACTTGAACCAATCACGATCACAGAGTGGGACGCAGACAGAGCGCTTTCCGCGTTGAGTATTGAGCGCGTTCCATTCGATCACACGGACGGAAATATTCAAGGCTTTGCCCGCAAGCGCCAGATAGCAATCAACCCACTTGCTCAACTGCCGCACAAGACGCTTTTTCATGAAATGGCCCATTCGATTCTGCACACGTCAGAGGGCGATTTCGCGGACACTGAAACCACACCGCGCACTCTGTGCGAAGTAGAGGCCGAAGCCGTGGCGCTTCTTTGTTGCGAATCGTTGGGCCTTGAAGGAGCCGATTACTGTCGCGGTTATATTCAAAATTGGATCAGCCGTGGCAGTGGTTCTAATGTCGAAGCAATACCCGAAAAGAGCGCCCAAAAAATCTTCCGCGCTGCCGATCAAATCATTCGTGCCGGGCGCTCCGAAAACCATCCGGTCACGGTATAAGCAACCCCTGAGAACGAACCGCGCCAGCCG
>JANNJZ010000354.1:0-5737 GCA_031396065.1 Pyrinomonadaceae bacterium
GCCGATATTGACGAGGGGTACAGAAAGGGGTACATTTCTTGTGCACCTCTTTGAACCTGCGATTTTGTTTACGCCCGCGTAGCTCAGTGGATTAGAGCGTTCGCCTCCGGAGCGGTTCTTGACTTCCACTTTTCCTGAATAATATAGAAAACGTCAATAAAACCGGGGGGACTCTTGTGTCCCTCGGTGTCCCAAAGTGTACCCTTGTGTCCTGAAAACCACGTAGAAAAGGGGACACAAAAGGGGATACACTAACCGTGGCTTTGGGCCAATTTACCAACTTGCTAAGTGGCAAGTGCATCGCCAAGAAAGTAGGTGCAAATTGAAAATACTTGAACGAACTATCCGCATGAAAAGAGGCAAGCACTGCGCTCGCATCCGGTTTGAAGACGACAACGGTAAGACTCGAGAGGTCATGCGCACTGAAGAAAGTAAGAGTGCAGCAAAAACCAGACTCGCTCAACTTGAGGTGGAGATATTAGAAAGAGGGACAGCGAGACTGGAAGCGGGTAAGGTCACGTTCCGGCAGCTTGCTCAATACGTGAAGGACCGCTTCTATGTGCCAGCCACTTACAGCGAAGATGGTTCTAAGGTGAGCGGGGTGAGGAGTGTGAAACCAGCGCACTATGCTATCGACAACTTGGTAGATTACTTCGGCGACAAGGACATCAGAAAGATTGACGATGAGGCTTTCGAGAAGTACAAGGCACACCGCCTAAAAACAGTTAGCATCGCTACGGTGGATCGTGAGCTATCGAAAGCGCGAAAGATGGTTGGTGTGGCGCTGTCGAAGAAGTGGCTTTTCGATAACCCCTTTAAGACTGAGGCTGGCAAACAGCTGATTCAAGTCGCCGCTGAAAAGGGTGCTGTGGAGCAGGTATTGTCCGACGCCGAAGAGCGACGGCTGTTCAAGGCCCTTCAGAAAGCAGAGCGTCGTCACACAATTCCGGTGTTCATTGCAGCGTTGGAGACTGGCGCTCGATGGTCCAGTCTGGTGGAGTTGTTAAAGTGGAAACATGTCAACTTCAAAGCTGAAGAAGTGACCATCACCACCTACAAGGATAAGAACATGAAGCAATGGGAGATTTCAGTTAGCACTCGATTGAAAGCCGAACTGCTGAAACTCAAACTCCAAAGGAAGAGTGACGATGGCGACGAGCGGTTGTTCGCAAGCGCGAGCGTGAATCTGCGTAAGGTGTGGGAGGCTGCACGTAAAGAGGCCGGTATCACTAGCATGCGCTTTCATGACTTGCGACATACGTTTGCAACTCGCATGGCCGACGCTGGTATGGAGATGCACGAACTGGCAAAGATTTTGGGCCACACTGACATCTCTATGACGTACAGGTACTACCACCTGACGAAGAAGGTGAACGACAAGATGAGGGACATACTCAACAAACGTGCAGCGATGTAGGTGAAATGGCAGAGCGAAGAGATTTTATGCGATGCCTGATTTGCGTATAGCCGGGGGACGTTTGGGGGACGGTATATGTGTCAGCTAATCCGTGCTCCAATCAATTTTGCAATTCTATTTGCTTTACCATCGAATGAAGCATGTCAAGAAGCAAAAAGAGTCGTGTCGAGAGCTCAACTTTTCCATAGTTGAGCGACAGTCCGTGAGCGACCGCATGTCTCCGTAACCGTTCAGGATTTTGATGTGATGAGGGATCGTAGGCATCATAAAGTTCGTCGAGTTTTTTCAAGTTGTAGTAATTCACAATCGCATTAACTTCTTCCACAGTGGCTGTGTTTTCGGTAAGCAATTCCGTTAAAACTTTGAATCGACTACTGAAGACAGCCCGAACCCGATAAAAACTGCGATGCGTAAAAGCATATTTGGTTTTCACAAAATCGCGGATGAGACCTTCAACCTGGGCAATCAACACCGAGACGCTCAAGTTAAATCTTGCATTTTGATGAGCCCACAATGCTTCATCAAAGAATTGCTTTCTGTCAGTGAATGCGGCGGCGTTCCACGACTCAACGATGTCCCCTAGTGTTTTCGCCTTTTCGCGGTTAAAGAACTTAACAATTACCTCAGTAATCTCTTCTGCTGTTATAGAATCCTGTTTCTCTAGGATATGTTCGTAAAAAGTTATCGGTAGCCCAGCCACGATCCACCAGTCGTTCTTGTCCATTATGGGCGAGACTCTTGCTAGGCAAAGCGCAATCTGATCTAGTCGTTCAAGACGTTCTATTGCGGAAGCTACGAGTGATGTGGTCAACCCTAGTGTGAATGTGTTGAGTTGTAGGTTCGTTATTACAATATCCCAAGAAAGCTTGTCCAAGTCATAACTGAGCTTCTCCACGTTACGTTTGTATTGCTCCTTCCACTCGGCAAGATAAGCGTCTGTTGTAGCAAGTCTCTCAAGCAGTGAATCTCTAAAAACCAGGTTGCGGTACCGTTTGCTGAAACGCGCAAGTAAACTCAGATACTTTTTTCGTGCCAGCTTCAAAACGCTCTTCATCGCAATTAGATCCGATAAGGACAACCGCTTCATGGCTTGTTTACAAGGATGCTGTGCACATCGGACTGTTCACCTTGTCGTGATAGTGCGATGACACCGCACCCGTTTCAAACCACCACCATAATTACCCACTAATCACCTCTGTTAGATAAGAATTTCTGTTTGTATTCGATTCTACGATGACTGACTTACAATTGCGGCACTGGACCGTGGCTTCGAACAAAGAGAAAACCCAACTGAGCCTGATGGGTTATTGTCCGAAGGTGTGCGGGCAAAAGAAAGCCGAAAAAAGCGAGTCGCTCTATCAACAAGGAAAAACGGGTGACGGAAAGGATGGGGCTAAGATGGTGGCGCGAGACAGACACCAAACTTTTCGCTACGGCTCTACTTCGGCAATGCCGGAAAGCACGACGGGCGCACGGTCGGGGAATTCAGCAACTAGGGACAGGTTGCCGCCCATGGCCTCGACGCTTTTCCGCAACGTGGAAAGCAAAAGGTCACTGCGCTTTTCCAGACGGGAGACGCCATCCTGGCT
Organism: Pyrinomonadaceae bacterium; assembly: GCA_031396065.1. Taxonomy (GTDB): domain Bacteria; phylum Acidobacteriota; class Blastocatellia; order Pyrinomonadales; family Pyrinomonadaceae; genus PSRF01. Next base: position 3,007 of record JANNJZ010000354.1, read on the forward strand.
GATGCCGAGAACCTTAGCCATTCGCACTTGGGTGAGTTTACGAGCCTGCCGGAGTTCCTGCAACGTCATTTCTTCGGCGATCAAACCGTCAGCACGGGCCTCGACCTTCTTGCGACGCGCGGAACCTATTCTCTTCATTTTCTGGTTGAGAGTCTTCACAGTTAATTCTTCCTTTTCTTCAAGAGCGCTAGATGCTCGTCGAACCGCTTATCAGCCTTCGCTATTAACTGCCGATAAAAACGCTTCTCACTCCCGCCTGACTTGTCTCCCGCGACAAGAACGATAGCCTTGCGTTTCGGGTCGAAAGCAAAAGCAACGCGCCAAACGCCATCATCAGCATCGAATCTCAGCTCCTTCATGTTCGCGTGGCGGGAGCCTTTCAGCGTATCGACCCTGGGCCTCCCGAGTTGCGGACCAAACTGTTCGAGCAATCTTGCGTGGGCGAGCATTTCGTCCTGCACCGTTTCTGACAGGGCGTCAAATTCTGAGTCGAACTCGTCATGAAACGATACTACCCACTTCACTTTCAGAGTATGTACCGAAGAACATTATGTAGTCAACTACATGTCGGATAGCGAACCGGTTGATCAGATTTTCCTAGCGGTTTCTGGCGGGTGCAGTTTGTCTATTTCCCACTCCAGGGCTTGTGGTCAAACCACTTTTCCGAGGTACTTTTGGACTGCATTACTTTTATGTCCTATGCAAACGCCCTTGCATCTTTCTACTGCGTTTTAGGATAGGAATTAATGGAAAAAAATCTAACTTCTTCCCCTTAAGGCGGGAACGTTTTTCCGTACGGCAGCATCTAATGAATTACCCGACGACTATGCGTTCTTGGTTGCAACTCCCTGCAGAAAAAAGGGGCACAACACTGCCGGTTTTCTTTGCAACGCGACCAAGCTGCATACCCTGCACATAAGACATCGCCCATCATAGTTTGTGGCTTCGTAACGAGTTTGCCAGTTTCAAAGAAGAAACGGCACTAAGTGAAAAACGAAGCGTTAAATAGTTGTCTTTGCATTTCGGCCTTCGTGTTTCGAAAGAGCTAGACTCTCCCAAGTCTCCTCGCTCTCGTAGAGGCCCAGAACCTCTGACCTTCAACTTAGCCTGGCAGGGCTTCTCTGATCGGAAGTTAAGGCCGAAGGCCGTCACAGTGGTTAGGCTTGTATGGATAACCTTCTGCATCCGTATCTTCACGGAACAAATGACTCCGAAGCGCAACCTCGCCTCGACAAACTTCTGCTGGTCAGTGATGCCCAATTTTTTCTTATTCCGGAAGTTCCGTGCAGTTCTCCCGTCTTAAGGGGAATAGGAGATCGTCAACTATAGGTTTCCTTGTGTGCGGTTCGCAGCACTCATGCACACGTGCAAGGGGAGGGATTATGAGTCAGAGACACTCGGCTCTTATCGCAAAAGCGAAACAGCACGACGTTTCGCCGCCGGCGTGGAAGGACGAAACCGCGCGGCGAGTGCGGGATTATCGAACCCGGCAAAGGCAAGCAGAGGAAAGCGCTCGTCAGATTAAGGATCTCTTCGCCGATCAGCCGAGTCAGCCGGCACGAATAATGCGCGCAGAAATCGAGCGCGTAGCGCGAAAGCCCTTCAACATTCTGATTACGGGAGAAACGGGAACTGGCAAGACTTATGCGGCACGGGAGATCCACCGCCTATCAGAGCGGGCCAACAATCCGTTAATGGAACTTAACTCCGCGAATTTGCCGGAGCATTTAGTGGAAGCCGAACTCTTCGGCTATCGCAAGGGTGCGTTCACTGGAGCAGATCGCGACCACATCGGACTCTTCGAAGAAGCTAACGGCGGGATTCTCTTTCTTGATGAAATTGGCGACCTTGCGCCAACAGTCCAGAATAAACTTCTGAGAGCGATCGAAGAAAAGCAGATCAAGCGACTCGGTAGTAACCGTTACCTATTCTGCGATGTGCAGATCATCGCAGCAACCTCCCGGAACCTGCCGACGATGATCCAGCGGCGCGAATTCCGTGAAGACCTATACTCTCGGCTGGCCGTCCTCACCGTAGAGACCACGCCTCTTAGGGAACGCCGCGAGGATATTCCTGCGATGATCGCTCTTTTCCTGCGCGAAGCTGCCGGCGCCGTTGCTGGGCGAGCTAAACAGTGCGAGACCTATCGTATTGAGGAAGAGGCCGTAGCATTGTTATGTGCGTTCGACTATCCGGGCAACATTCGCGCCTTGCGGAATCTGGTTTATGAGCTAACCAGCTACGTCGGCGAGAACGAACTGATCTCAATCGAGTTGGTCCGGTTCGTTCTGGCTAGATTAAACTCCCGAGGAAACAATCCCGTGACGGGCACAAATGATAAGCGGCAAGCTCCTTCCTCTCACCCAGGCATTGAACTAATCCCAGCCGGCAAAGCTTCCACAATGGATGCTGCCGCGCAGCAATCTCTCGTGCGGTCCATCGCTGACGAAGGCGACATTATATTGCCACTAGAACTCTGCGTGTTGCGTCGCGGAGAAACCTTCAAGCAATGGACCGCGCGCGCGAAGCGTTGCAGCATTCAAGCGGCGCGGAGTGCGACAGGTGGAAGTCTACAAAACGCGGCGAAACGATCCTCGGTGAACACTTGAAAACCGGCCATACATGTACACTTCAAAACCGGCCAATGGAGAGTGGCCGGGACGAGAGGTTTTTACGCTTTCCGCAGCCTGTTGTCTACTCGATTTTGATTAGGCCTTGGGCTAATGGCTTT
>JANNJZ010000370.1:0-3581 GCA_031396065.1 Pyrinomonadaceae bacterium
GACTGGGGTGCCACCAGGTTCTCGGGTCAACAAAACATCACAGCCGTTTGACTTGAGAAAGTTAGCCAGCAACCGCAATTGTGTGGACTTGCCGCTCCCGTCGATCCCTTCGAAGGTGATAAAAGTTCCCGCCAACGTTCCTCACTTGCTCACTCTTTAGTTACCGGCAAGAGTTTAAAGGAATGTTACGACTCCGGCGAGTCGGCAGGTTGATTGTTCGAGTGGATAGGTGGCGCGCTGACTTCGTCGGCAGCAGCTTGGGTTCGCAAGTCGCCGCTGATTCGTCTGGTGATGGAGATAGTGGAAATCGCGTGTTTGAAGATCAACTGCTCATGAGGACCAGATTCGAGTAAGACAGAAAACTTATCGAAGCTGCGAATACGGCCGCTAAGCTTTGCCCCATTGACGAGATACACCATTACCATGGCCTTATCGCGGCGTACGGTGTTGAGAAACGCATCCTGAATGTTCTGTGGCGCGGGCCTGCCGTCTGACATGGATCACGACCTTGAAATGTTCTACTCAAAGGGACAAGGGGCTGGCGTCCAGAGTACAACAGAGGCTATGCGCTGACAAGGATTATTGGGTCGGTTTGAGTTAGATCTTGTTAATAACCTTGGGAAGACTTTCCAGCATCTGCACAACCGCACCCAACAGCCCGATATCTTCTCCAAAATGTTCAAGCCAATCAGCGCCCGATTCCCTGCGAAACCAAGTCAATTGCCGTTTAGCGTAATTTCGAACATCCTGCTTGGTTTGTTCGATGGCGCTGGCCAAATCGCGTTGACCGTGGATGTATTCCACTACCCGCCGGTAGCCGTGGGCGCCCAGTGCATTTGATTGTGGGGGTACGCCTTGCGCGAGCAGAGCTTCAACCTCTGCGACCAAACCGTCAGTAAAATGCTGCTTGGTGCGCTCATTTATTCGCTGGTAAAGCTCAGCGCGGTTCGGATTCAAGACGAACAGGCGAAGACGTCCGGCGCTCTCATGCGGTTTCGGCCGTTCACCCTTTTGCTGCGACATGGGCCTACCGGTTTGCAGGCGTACTTCGATTGCCCGTTGAACGCGAGGCCAGTCCCTGGGATAGAGTTCGGCGGCGCTCTCAGGATCCAAGCGCTGTAATAAACGATGCAGATGTTCCCATCCGCGACTCTCACGAATTCTATTTATTCGCCGGCGGACCTCTTCATCCGTTTGCGGACTCGGAAAGAAGGGATGACGCCAGGCCCGAAGATAGAGTCCGGTGCCGCCGACGAGTATTGGTACGAGCCCACGGCTTTCGATGTCCTCGATCTTTGAGACCGCTTCGCGCGCCCACTCGCCTGCGGTGTAGTTCACTTCGGGAGGCACAAAATCAATCAGATGATGAGGAATCCCTCTACGCTCACTGAGCGGTACTTTGGCGGTGGCGATCTGAATCCCCTGGTAAACCTGGACCGAGTCGCAGTTAATGATCTCTCCGCCCAGCTGAAGTGCCAGCTCGATACCGAGCGTGCTTTTGCCAGAGGCGGTGGGGCCGACGATGGCGATGACGGGATTGAAAGGTTTGGCTGCGCTCACGCGCCAGAGAATAGCATGCGGTAGAGGGCTACTCCCCAGAGCAGTGCCAGGAGAATGAGCGAGCCGATAAGTTGGTTCCGAGAAAAGCGCATGCTATTACACACTTCGTTGAATGAAGAAACCAAGACTGTTTAAAAAGTACACTTGTGTGCCCCCGTGCAGGAAGAACAGCTTAATCATCGGTTTTGGTAGCGCAGGGCAGGAGCACAAGAGCACTCTCTAAACAGAGTGTGAAATGAGTTCATATTAGTGGCAACTTCGTGACCTGGTGGCGCAGTAATTACCTCGTGCGCACCTGGCGCCGACTTGGAAAGGAGTTCGGTGTGGCAATCGGCGCGTGTTCACCCGGTGGCACAATCCAGAGTTCAAGAGCGCCCAGCTTGCGATGTCCGCCATCTATCAAACGTATTCTAGTTGGAGATAGCAGGTATGTTTTCGCTAATAACCGCCGCGCCTGTGACAATACTTTCCGAGTGGTGTCCGGAGGATCACTATATGTCTGCACCCTTTGTTTTGACTTGCCATCCTCTTCCCACTGCTCGCGCTGCCTGTAATAGCCCGAGTAGGCGATTAGATAAGCGCGCGCCTGCGGTTCCGCACGTAACGCGGCCGCGTAGGCTTCAAGTTCCTCCGCGTGCACCCCTGGGGCAGCATCCTCGCCTCCCCAAGTGAACTCATCAAACTTGCGCGCTGAATCCGTATCGACGAAGTGTCTTGGGTACGCATCGCTCCGCGTGGTCGGAGCCGTCCCTAATGGGACGATCCAGAGCTCTTGCCTTAAACAGTCTGCCTCACCGCCGTCGACCGCTACCACGCGTTCTTTCTCCAGGCCGCGAGTGGAAACCAGATAAGATTCCATGCGGTGAGCGTATCGATAGCTCAACCCCGGAAGATCTCGGCGCGAACGATAGACCAGGATAAAGCCTTTTGAGCGAGGTGAGTTCTGGAGCTGGATTGCAAAATTGTCCAAACGGGCCTTGATGTCCGTGATTAGGATATCGCCGAATTCATCGACCTTCTGAGCAGCCTGGTTCTCCGTTTGTGCTGATGCAAATTGAGAAGTAGCTACTGTCAGGAAAAGGACAAGCAGGGAGTAACGAGCGATCCTCATAGTGAAAAGATTATAGCGACGCTTGACCTAAATGTTGAAGATTGTCTTGGCCTTCACTTGAAATGAAGGAAGCAGAGGCGAAGTCAGCTCATCCTCGCCTGCTAACGTAGCGATCTCTTCGAGCATTGGCCCCTTTAAACGAAAGATCAAGACCGCCAGATTTTCAATGTCAACGATCCAATATTCTTCGACCCCGTATTTCCCGTAAAGCCTACGCTTGGAGGTGAGATCGCGCCGGCGATTTGCGGCGCCGGGCGATAGGACTTCGATAACCAAGTCCACCGCACTGGTAAATTTCTGGTCGGTGACAACTTGATCCCATCGTTCATGGCGAACGAACGCGATGTCGGGGATCACCGCGTCATAGTCACTGAGGATCGCTCCTGCACCTGGAACAACTATGCCGATTGGATGTTCTCTGAGATACAGAGCCAATTCTACTTGCAGGTTGTGAAGGACGCGTTGATGGGAAATACCGGGAGCGCAGGACACGAAGAGTTCTCCTCCGATTAGCTCATAGCGGTTTCCATCGTCGTCAGGGTATGCGTCGAGGTCGGCGACTGTTAAGAGCGGTTCAATCCTTGAGGCCATAGTGGTTTCCTATATTTCAATCGCGGCTTAGAGGTGAAATTTATCATAGGAGGCGTGGTGTTTACACGGGTTTAGGAGTGGAGGCCAAGGGTCTGAGGATGCAGGAATCCTTTCATCTAAACGATCTCCAACCTAGCGAGGCCAAAGCCTCAGACCGACAAGACGTGCGTTTGTATTAGCCGCGGATTCACGCGGATAAATACGGATCGGAAATAGAACAACAGGAATCTTTGTCTCTAAGCTTGGCTCTGCGGCTTGGCCGCCTTCCGTGCGGTGAGGCTCCGCCTCACCGGCAGCTCTATTTATTTTGAGGCTATGC
>JANNJZ010000385.1:0-2806 GCA_031396065.1 Pyrinomonadaceae bacterium
CTTGGTCATATCGCCTTTGAGGGCAAGGTGTTTAATGAATGTGGTGAGAAGTTACGCCAGCACTTTGCTGCACGCAACGAAGGTCCGCCACCACATTTATCTTCAGGCCAGTGCCGGTCATTGCTGGTTGTTCCGTTCTACGAAAAGACCACCGGGCGCTTGCTCGGCTTGTTGTGTGCTAACAACAAACGCAATAGAAACCGAGTTGGCTCCCTTGACGTCAAATTCACTGACACCGATGTGCGGATGCTTCATATCTTCAGTGAGGCGGTGGTTATTGCGCTCGAGACCGCCAGCCTCGTTGGCGAGCTTAAGCAACAAAAGGAGCAGTATAAGTCACTAGTTTCCAATTCACCCGCAGGAATGATTGCCGTTGACATGGCTGGGAGGGTCACGCTTTTTAACGAACGCGCTGCCGATATCCTCGGCTACACGGAGGAAGAGGCTCTGGGCCGACCCGTCGAGGAGCTCTACGCTGATCCAGAGGAGCCGCACCGCATTGCACATCTGCTGCACGACAACGGCGGGAGGTTGATCGACTACGAGACGAAGATCCGCCACCAGAATGGCGACGTCATCCCTATCAAGCATTCTTCAAACTGGCTTTACGATTCGGAAGCCATACGCTGCGGCTCAGTTGGCTATTTTGAAGACATGCGCCGCATGCAACTCCTGCTGAAGTCGAGCTCAATTGTCGCGCAACCGCTGAATCCGCGGGAGGGCCTGCAACGCCTGGCTGAACTAACCGCCTCATATTTGCCTCACACTTTCTGCCGCATTTTGCTGATTGATGAAGATGAGCGGACGATGAAGGTCGTCGCCGCTCACCGCCTTAAAACCGGCGTGGGTTCTTTAATAACCGAGGACGCCAGCTCACTCACCATCGACGACTGGCCCGGCCTGCGCGATTGGATCTCGAATGGACAGTCAATTGTCCTGGAGCACAAAGACGGCTCGGGCCGGAAGGTTCTGGGAAAGCTGACGGACGGACTGGGTCTCGAACACCCGATTGAGTCATTGCTAGTGTTGCCTTTGCGCGTTAACGGAGCGCCTGCTGGTCTGATCGAGTTTGGCTCTTCTCAGCCGCAGCATGCTTTCAGCCAAATGGAACTGGATCTGGCCACCGCGCTGGCTGACAAGGTCACGGTGCTCGTTGACCGCATACGGTTGCATAAGCTAACGGAACACAGGGGTCAATTGCTGGAGGCTCTTTACGAGGCCTCATTGCGCATCCGCGCAGATGACAAGGACATCGACCGATTGCTGCACGAAATTGTGCGGATTGCGGTAAAGATGGGCGGCTGTGAGGCGGGCGGACTGTACGTTGCGGATCCACTTACCAATAACTTCGCTTTGAAGGCGCTGCACGGACTGCCGGAAAACCTGAAGAACAGTGGGCTCCCCACTACCGGGGTTCTGGCTCAAGTTGCATCCACCGGTCAACCACTCCGGTCCAAATCACTGGCCGGTGGCGAGCCACTCGAAACGAGCGACGATCCATCGGAGCTTGATCCGCTCGCGGCGGTACCGTTGAAGAACGAGAGCGGTGAGGTAGAGGCGGTCCTCTTTGTCGGCACGCAATTTGGCAAGCGCCGACTCGGCTCAACTGACCTTGAGGGTCTGACGCGGTTTGCTGCACAAGCCTCAGTCGCGCTACAGATCTCACTCCTGCTTACGCAAGAGCAGCGCACCTTTGGCAAACTGAGCACACTCAATTCCATCAGCGACTACTTTCAAGCCACGCGCGACATCGACAAAATGCTTCATGCTCTGCTAACCGGCGTGACTGCTAACTATGGCTTACAGTTCAATCGTGCGGCTTTGCTACTCCGGGAGCGCCCAGGCACGTTCGTCGGTCGCATGGCCATCGGCCACTTGTCTCGTGAAGACTGGAAGCAGATGGTTGAAAGCGGCGACTACATCAAGGAGTTTCCTAAGTATCTACAGAAGCTTGACCGTGAGGCGATTGCCCCAACTCCCCTCGGGCGGATCATTCGCAACGTGAGCTTTGACCTGGCTTCCTGCCCAGACAGCGTTTTCGCGAAAGCGGTGCAGAAGCGCAAGCCGATAAGCGTCGCGGCAGGTGAGCCAGTAACCATCCCCGAAGAGTTTGCGCAAGTATTTGAGCCACGCGCGCCATTGGTCGTCGTGCCCGTAGAGTTTCGCAATCAAGTCATCGGCCTGGTCGTTGCCGATAATAAATTCACGCATGCTCCGGTTTCCGCGGCTGACGTCAAGCTGCTGGTTGCTTTCGCGAACACAGCCGCCATCGCTTACGACAAGGCGCGTCACATTGGGGAGTTGCAACTGCTGAACCGCGCAGCCCACGCGATGGCTCAACCCTTCAGCCGAGTCAGCGAAGGCTTTAGTCCCGTCGGTGATGTGCTTCAGACCATCGTTGATCAGGCGCGGCGGGTTTTGTCCTGCGATTCGGCAACGATTTGGTCCTACGATCCCGGCGAACAAAAGTTCATACCCGAAGAATTGCGAGCCTCGGGCATCTCAAAAGAAAAACTGAACGTCTTTCGGAGCCTGGAGCCGTGGCGTCAGGGAGCCACTTACAAAGTGCTTGAAGACCGGTGGCTGTCCGTGGCTGACATTGACGATCCCAGTTACGACTTCATTCGTCCTGAGATGCGCGAACATTTACGCGACAGCGACGTGCGCGCCTTCCAGGGAATCACTCTACTGGTTGGCGATGAACCGGTCGGTGTGCTCTATTCCAGTTACAACCATCCCCAGCCTTTCAGCAACGAGGATCGGCGAGCGATCGAGAACTTCGCAACCTATGCCGCCCTTTCATTGA
>JANNJZ010000386.1:0-39894 GCA_031396065.1 Pyrinomonadaceae bacterium
TTTTCCTGGGGTTCCGCTACGCTCCACCCCAGGCTTTATGCTGTCGCCCGCTACCGCGGGCTGGGAAAAGCTCAGCATTTGATCCATCACCCATGACGTACGCGCCGCCGTCTCACCCGTACTGGGACACTTGCCAGTACCATTCAATTCGTCGACCACGGTCTGTATTAAGGGCTGGGCGATATGCTGAGGATACTCGAATGCAAACTCCGTTACCCCTTGGCGCGTGTCCAGGCGAATCGGCTGCGCGTCAAACGTTGAATATGAAATCCTGCCTTCCGTACCGACTATCTCAGTAACGTCGCGGTTTTCAAACGCACTAAAACACCACGTACCAACTCCCTGTACGCCGGATGCAAACCTGAAGCACCCGGTAACGATGTCTTCGGACTTGTACTTCCCTGCCTGGTTCGCAGCTAATCCCCAAACCTCGGAGATAGGACCAAGCGCATAATCTAGAAAGTCCAGCATGTGCGAGGCCAAATCGACGAAACGTCCTCCGCCAGCAATCGACGGGTCAACCCGCCACGGTTGGTTATCTAAATCCAAATCCTCCGCAGCGATTGGTTGATAGAAGTTGATATTCACGAACCGAACATCGCCGATAGCGCGCGCGTCGATCAATTCCTTGATTTTGAGGAATCGCGGCAGAGTCCGCCGGTAGTAAGCAACGAATAGCGGTACACAGTGGTCGGCGCAGGCTGCAATCATTTCCAGGCACTCGGCGAAGTTAAGGGCCATCGGTTTCTCAACATATACCGGCTTCCATGCCCGCGCAGCCATGAGGGTATATTCCTTGTGAGATGAAGGTGGAGTGGCGATGTAGACGGCATCAACCTCCGGGTCATGGATCAAAGAGTCGGCATCGTCGTACCAACGAGGAACGCCATGACGCTCGGCGTAATCGCGTGCAAGATCACCGCGGCGACGCATCACGGCTACCAGTTCTGAGTTGTCGGCTTTCTGAAACCCAGGACCGCTCTTGACCTCGGTAACGTCTCCGCACCCAATAATGCCCCAGCGAATTGTTTTCATTTAACAGTTAGACTCCGGGTAATGGTCTCATTTCCGCACCTCTGTGCATCCTCTGTGTTCTCTGTGTCTCTGTGTCTCTGTGGTGGACAAACGCGGAAAAGAATTCACCACCGAGGCACCGAGAACACCGAGGATGCACAGAGAAAACCTCAAATGTTAACGCCTCGTCCCTTCGATTTCGGTCCTTACCTTGAACAAAGTCTTGCCAGCAGTTACGTAAAGCGTCTTCAAATCATCGCCACCAAAAGCACAGTTTGTAACCAGCTCTTCCGGAATCGGAATAAACTTCAGCAACTCTCCTGATGGCGAGAACACATGAATCCCAGGTTTCGTGTCAAGAGTCTCACTTGTTCCACGCAGCCGATGCAAACCGGCGGCAACATAAAGATTCCCTTTTACATCAATCGACACCCCGTCTCCGCTGCGACCGGGATAGAAGCTGTGAAATATTCGCATGCCGGTAACCGATCCATCCGCCCGAAGTTCGTAGGCTCGAATTACTCTCGCCCCTTTATCCGCTCCATTCGCTTCGATCAGATAGAAGGTCTTGTCATCAGGAGAAATGATGAGGCCATTAGGGACTTCGACTTCAGGCGGCGCCAGAATCCGCTTGACCCGCCCATCCAGATCAATTCGGTAAACCCCACCCTCTCCAGTGTGCTTAGCGGGTTTGTCGCTGAAGTATATTCGGCCCTTGCCGTCAAAGGTTATGTCATTGGGGGAAACGAGATTCTTCCCGTCATACTTGTCAACCAATACTTCGACGCGCGCTGTTTTTAGATCAGTGCGCGTGACTCGCGCGGGGGTGCCTCTTGAAGGATCACCTGCCTCGCAAGCCAGTAGGCGCCACTGCGGATCAAAAACCAGACCGTTGGGGAAATTAGCAGGCTGTCGAAAGGTTGAGAGCTTGCCGTCCACCGCCAGTTTCATAATTCGGTTGTTCGGCTGGTCAGTGAAGAAGATGTTACCGGCAGCGTCCGCCGTTGGTCCTTCGGTGAACGCCACAGTGGTGGCGACTTCCACCACTTGGCCCACCACCGCGCTGAAGGAACACAAAGACAGCAGACCAACGGCAATTAGTGGTTTCACGAGATTCTCCGAGAAAAGGCGAAACATTGTTGGGGTGTCACTCTGTGGGCACCTCCTCTTCAGGCAGCGGCTGAGCATATTTCCTTCCTCGGCACCCAACGTTCTTGCAAAGGCTCCACGTCTTAACACGGTCAGACACCCTCCATCAAGAACAAACATCTCAAACCTGAGTTCTTCTGCGCATAAACCAATTGGAACCAATTTTCGTCGCAAACTGAATGGCCCGTTGGTGACCAATTGAACCAATTCTCGTTTTCAAAACCTGCTTGCTTGTCGCGGATCGTAAATGCTATAAGGCCTTCCCGCCACGTAATCGTAATCAAAGTTGGTCAAGCATTCGCGCGAGACGACCGCTCGAAACGAACGACTTCTTGTATAGTCAATTCACTCTTGTTTGAGGTGTCATCATAATGCGTTACCGGAATTCTATTTTCTTGTTCACCATCAGCACGTTGTTAATGACACTAGCGTCGGTCGTCGTGGCTCAGCAAAGCAGGCCTGACTTGCGTAAATCAGCTCTTAAATCCACGACGCCCGACGACGAGATTGCGCGAATCGATATCGACAACGATGGCAAACCTGACATAGTCGAGCGTTGGTGGAATGGAAAGCGGGTGCGCTGGTTGGATGAAAACGGCGATCTGCTGGCCACCGACACACGCGGTGATCAGGTCAACGACGTGCTGCAGGTGGACAAAAATGGAGACGGCCTTTACGACAGCCCGCTTGATCTGAACATCAAGTGGGCCGACAACGACCGTGACGGCAAGGCAGACCTGCAAGCGTGGGTGACACAGTCGCCTGAATGGGCGCCGGATAAATGGAACGTCAGCGGGTCCCACTGGATGGTCTTTATCGATGTGGAGAAGGATGGCGTGCTGGGCTGGATGGATTGGGAGAAGTTTGATTTCGCCAGCGATAACTGGGGTTACACCGGCACCACTGACTGGCTCCCCGACTACAACGGGAATGCCGTGTTTCTGAAAGTCCATCGGCCGCCGCAGTCCCTGCCTGATCCCAGACTCAACTGGGAGAACCCTTTCGCGTTTTTCGACTATGACGGTGACGGCGTCAGTGAGATGGCTATGCGCTGGCTTGATCCTGTTCCAGCACTTGATAAAGATGTGACGAAATTGTCTGGAGTGCTTAGCGAAGCATTCGTCACCTTCGATCTTGATAACGACTCAACCAAAGGAAACGAAACGGACTACGACATGTCGCTCCGCGGCGCTGGCGGCCCGGGCATTCCTTACCGCTCTATGGTTCACAAGTATCCCGCTCTGAAGGGCAATCCGAAATTCGACGGATGCTTTCAGTGGAATAACTGGCGCCACATAGACGAGCTCATGTACATGCCTCATGAGAAGAGCTTTGACGCTTTCTTTACGGCCGGGTGGAAGAGTTTGTATTTCGTTTTTGACGAGGACGACGACGATCACCGCTGGGAGCGGGTAGAAATGTACTACCCGATGCATGGCTTTGGTGGTCCGAAGGAGGTCGACATCTATTCCACCAAACGCTGGCTTCGCAGCAACTACGCAGAACAAGACATGGTCGCGCCATCAGAACGGCCAGGAATCTCCGGGCATCCGCAAGCAGACTCTCTTGGTGACCGCGGCGAATTCGATGATGACAACTCGGGTGGCGGCAAACTCTACATCGGGGTGTTTGATAGAAAATTACATCTCGCCGGTGCTGAATGGGGTGGGTGGACGGTCGATAAGAACGGCGAGTTTCATGGCGGCGTGAAAACACCTTCGCCCAAACCCAGGGCGCCACGAGTCGAAGAGGTGGTTAAGTATACGGACACAAATAACAACGATTTTCTCGACACAGTTGAATATGATTACGACGGTGATCGTAAAATTGATTTCCGTGTTTCCCTGCTGGATTACCGCACACCCAAGCAGCCCAATCCGGATGTGGTACCCGTGATCGACACTCGGCGAGAGGGGTGGAGAGGCCTAAACGCTCTCTTTACCCGGGCCGCGAATCAATCGTGGCAGGAGGCGTTGATTGTTTATCGCGCGGCCTGGCGGCGTGGTCTGACTTCGCCGGAAATAGATAAGTTGGCGTCAGCCTCAGCGATTGGTGAACGATACGATCATGGGTATTGGCTCAAGGAAAAGTTGTTCAGACAATTGCGGGCGCGGCTTCAGGAAATACGACAGGCTGAGCCTTCGCGAGCGGCGCAAATGGACGTTCTCGAAAAGGAACTGACGCGGCTGTATTACCTCGGGCTATTCGATGAGTATGCCAGGAAGATAGCGGAAGTGCCGGGCAGATAAGACGGCGTGGGAACAGGTGTTTAGAGTACAACCTTCAGGTTGCTGCTCGCGCAAGAGGCAAGCTAAAGCTTGTACTCTAAGCGCCTCACAGTTTCGATGAAATATACCGACAAAGTAGTAATCATCACCGGTGGTAGTAAGGGCATCGGAGAAGGCTGTGTGCGAGCGTTTGTCGCGGCTGGAGCGAAGGTTGTCTTTTGCGCGCGGTCAGATGACGCAGGTCAGAGTCTGGCAAATGAGGTAAACCAAGTCGGTCCAGGCGAGGCACTCTTCATCCGCTGCGACGTTTCAAAAGTCGCCGAGTTGCAGCAACTCATCGACAGCACAATCGCGCGACACGAACAGCTCGACTGTCTTATCAACAACGCCGGCTGGCACCCTCCGCATCGTCCGATAGACGATTTTTCCGTTCAAGAGTTTCGAGAGCTCCTGGAGCTCAATCTCGTCAGCACATTTGCAGCCTGCAAGTTTGCCCTGCCCCACCTGCGTCGCACTCGAGGCAATATCATTAACATGTCGAGTCTGGTTGGTGTCATGGGCCAACTTCATGCGACGACTTACGTGGCCACCAAGGGGGCTATCACAGCGTTCACTAAAGCCCTGGCAGTTGACGAAGCGGAGCATGGTGTTCGAGTCAATTCCGTGTCGCCAGGAAACATCTACACCCCACTGTGGCAAGAGGCGATTGATGCTGCCCCGGAGCCCGATGAGTTTCGAGCTGACGGCGAAGCGGCGCAGTTGCTGGGCCGGATGGGGACGATTGAAGAAGCCGGCAAGCTCTGTCTGTTCATAGCCGCGGAAGCCACTTTCACTACGGGCGTCGACCACATTATTTCGGGAGGAGCGGAACTTGGTTACGGGCGGAAGACGCGTCAAACATGATTACCCTGACGCATGCAGCTTCATCGGAAGTTTCCCCTCAAAACTGCTTGTTTTCGCAACCCACACTTTTGTTTAAAGCCCTGCTCCTCGTTTGTTTAGAGAGGCCACTTGTGACCCCGCTGGACGATGCGCGGTTTGTAAATTGCTTCATACCGAGCGGGCTGATAAGTCCGCTTTCTAAACAAACCGTGTTAAGTCAGCAGTCACGCGGTTAGGGTTTAAATTGCAGTGGCCAACTCATAAGTAAGGTGGAAATCCAACTAATGCGCACGTCTCATATTGCTCTACTTGCGGTTCTCATAAACTCATTCGCCTTCGGCTTGCCATCTCAAGAAGCATTGAGGGCGAAGCAGGACATCTATCACAACGGCTGGACCGATCTAAATAAGAACGGCCGCATGGACGTCTATGAAAACCCCAAGGCGGACATTAACAAACGAATTGACGACCTCCTCGGTCAAATGACCCTGGACGAAAAAACTTGCCAGACCGCCACCCTTTACGGTTATGCGCGGGTCTTGAAGGACGAGCTGCCTACGCCCGACTGGAAAAAACAGATATGGAAGGACGGCATCGCGAATATCGATGAGCACCTGAATGGTTGGGCACAGGGTTCGACTAGCGTCTATGCGACGGACATCAAGAAGCACGTGTGGGCCATGAACGAAGTACAACGCTTCTTTATCGAGGAAACCCGCCTGGGCATTCCCGTCGATTTCACGAATGAAGGACTCCGCGGCGTCGCCTTCCATACCGCAACGAGCTTTCCGTCGGAGCTTAGTCAGGGTCACACGTGGGACAAAGCGCTGGTCCGGGAGATTGGGCAGATCACAGCGAAAGAAGCGAGGGCGCTCGGCTATACAAACATCTACGCACCGACCTTGGATGTCGCTCGCGACCAGCGCTGGGGACGCATCGAAGATGTCTATGGCGAAGACCCATACCTCGCATCCCGTCTCGGCGTCGAGATGGCGAAGGGCCTACAGGAAAACCTGACGGTAGCATCGACCGCCAAACATTTTGCCGTCTACAGCAATAACAAGGGCGCCAGAGAGGGGCTGTCGCGTACTGATCCGCAAACCTCACCTCGCGAAGTGGAGAGCATCTTTTTGCCGCCGTTCAAAGCAGTAATCAAGGAGGCGGGAATTCTCGGGATCATGAGTTCCTATAACGACTACGACAGCATTCCGGTCACGGGCAGTAAGTATTGGTTGACGGAACGGCTCCGAAATGACTTTGGATTCAAAGGCTACGTTGTTTCCGACAGCGCGGCAGTGGAGTTCCTTTACAACAAGCATGGTGTCGCCGCAGACATGAAGGACGCTGTGCGGCAGTCCATCGAAGCCGGTTTGAATGTTAAGACAAACTTCACCCAACCCACTGATTTCATACTGCCTTTGCGTGAGTTGGTGAAAGAGGGAAAGGTCTCGATGAAGACGTTGGACGATCGCGTGCGCGACGTTCTGAGAGTCAAATTTTTGGTCGGTATTTTTGATCGACCTTACGTTGCGGACGCCGATGCTAGTGAAAGGCTTGTAAATTCAGCCCAGCATCAGGAGGTCGCTTTACGCGCGGCCAGAGAGAGCATTGTCCTACTTAAAAACCAAAAGAACGTTCTACCTCTAAGCAAATCAATTAGCTCGATTGCGGTGATTGGGCCAAACGCGGACAACGATAGCAATACCCAGTATCGCTATGGTCCAAACGGTATAAAAGGCGTCACGGTGCTCGGAGGAATCAAGAACAAGCTTGGCAGCAACGTTACTGTCAATTATGCGAAGGGCTGCGAGATTGTTAACGAGAAATGGCCTGAAACTGAGGTCCTTCCTGAACCTTTGACGGCAGCAGAACAGGCCGAGATCCAGCAAGCAGTCGATGCTACTATAAAGTCTGACGTAGCGATCGTAGTGTTGGGCGACTCATCAAAGACGGTGGGCGAAAGCGCCAGCCGATCGAGTCTCGATTTACCAGGTCGTCAGCTGGAACTGGTGCAGGCGGTTTATGCCACAGGCAAGCCGGTCATCGTGGTCCTGATCAATGGCCGACCTATCAGTATTAACTGGGTGGATAAGTACGTTCCCGGAATCATCGAGGCCTGGTTTCCCGGCGCGCAAGGTGGGACGGCCATCGCGGACGTGTTGTTCGGCGATTACAACCCGGGCGGAAAGCTAACCATAACGTTTCCCAGGACCGTCGGCCAAATTCCCTACAACTTTCCCACAAAACCAAACGCCCAATTTGAAGGCGAAAAGACGCGTGTCGCCGGCGCACTCTATTCATTTGGCCACGGCTTGAGCTACACCACGTTTGCTTACAGCAACTTGGTCATTAGTCCCATAAAGCAGAGTCTCCGGGGAAATGTTGAAGTGCGTGTGGACGTGAAGAACACTGGGGCGCGCGAGGGTGCGGAGATCGTTCAGCTGTACATTCATGACCTGGTAAGCAGTGTCACCACCTACGAGAAGGTTTTGAGGGGGTTCGAGCGAGTCCACCTTAAACCCGGCGAAGCCAGGACCGTAGCTTTTGCGCTTATGCCGGACGACCTGGCGCTCTGGAATCGAAGCATGCGCTTCGCGGTGGAACCGGGGATGTTCAAAGTGATGATCGGATCCTCGTCCGAGGACATTCGGCTCAACGGCGAGTTCGAAGTGGTTCAACCATAGATTCGAGGCCTGTATTCGTTAGGCCGACAGCGATAACACATCAGGAAATGCGTAGGCTCGTTCGTCGACTTCAACCGGAATCGATGGCCAGCCCGGGCTAGTAGTGATCAGCTCGATATGATCTTCAAAAGCGATGATTGTCTCTTCGACCTTAGTACCGGTGATTGAGGGGTTCCAGGCAAACGCCTGGTTACTCTGAACCTCGTCGACACTATCTGGGTGGGCCACCCAATCACGCGTACGGTAACCGGCTGCTCCGCCCTGGTGATGCAGCTGTTCTTCGCCCGGAAAACCTTCCCCTTTATAACCGGTTGCCGCCACTTCGTAGAGTTCACGCCCGGTGCGACCCAGCCTCGTCGCTGCGAAGAGCTGCGCACCCACATGTGCTACGGCCCGGGTGCGGCGGCTCAACTCATCCGGGACAGGGCCAGCGCATATGATGCGAGTTAAAGACACAATCAACCCGTGGCGACGCCCACAGACCACAATCATCAAAACATTTTCCCAGCCGCAATTTTTCGGTACTGGGTGTCGGAAACGCTTTATGCGCTCGTCCGCTGCCACGAGGGTGACGACGGCATCGGCACCAATCGCAGCCAAAGCGTCATTGGCTCGACGCGCCACTTCCCGCTCCGTCAAACCGGGTGAGAGCGAACGAGCCAAATCGCCAATCGCTTTGCCTGCATCCTGCCCAAAGGTCCTGAACCGGTCAACCTCCCGCGCGGTTAGCTGATATCTCTCGCGGGCAATCGTAGTTTCAATTACCCGCACGTCCTGAATGGGGAGGTCAGAGGCGAGCGGGAGGTCTCGAGTCATCACCGATCGTGCGAGTTGTGCAATTATCGATGGCTTCCCTTTCTCGGCCTCCCAGCCAAACTCAATCGGCTCATACTCCAGGCCGTTCAACTCTTCAGCTATTATCCGAGCCATCTCAATTCTATTCGCGAGGACGAAACGTTTGCCGTCATCCCTGACCAGCAATGTCGCAACGCCATTCTCACGGCTGGAGTCAACGCCATTTCTTCCACCAGTTAACCAGGCAAAATTTGGTTGGGAGTTGATTAATACCCCACCCAAGCCCTCCCTGGAGCAGAGGCGCACCAGTCTTTCAGTTTTCTCGTCTATTTCGCTGGTCATCATTGCAGCCTGCTTCCGTTCAGCCACAAACACTACGGCAAAACGGCGCACAGTTCCATTGGAGTCCATTGTGCAGCCACTTATCGGCTTACATGTAAAAGAGCCACCATCCTATCCCACGCTAAGGTAACTTGCGACATGATTTTCAATTGTTCGTCCTTAAATCCAGGTTAGGACTGTGAAACTAAGCCCGCGCTAACTACGCCATGCGTTGGGCTTAACTTGGCCCGCAAGAGCAGGTTGGATCCCGGAAGGCGACTCGATACGCAATTTGGTACTTTTCAGACAGCGTCGCCGGGAGAATTGGGATCGGCTCCCGCGAACGCTTACAGGTCCGCCAAGGCGTCCTTGACCAGTCCCTCAATTGAGTGAGAGCGACTTGAAGAATGATCCTTTCGCGGAAAAACCGCCAGAAATCGACATTTTGGGGAGACTTTGCTTCGCGAGTGTGATATATGAGAGCCTGAATTTTTCAATTAAGTCTCATCGGAGGTGTCCACCAGACTATGGCGACCAAAGCCGCGACAGGTAAAAAGCGCATGACGCAGTCGGAAGTCTTCAACCATTTTGCAGAAAAGACGGGAATGAAGCGTGGGTCGGTTAAGGAGTTTTTTGATGAACTCTACAACTTGGCTTCGCGTGAAGTTAAGTCCAATGGGGAGTTCGTACTTCCGGGCTTCGGCAAGCTCGTAAAATCGGAACGGAAGGCGCGGGAGGGAAGAAATCCTGCGACCGGAGAAACAATCCAAATACCAGCGAAGACAACGCTAAAGTTTCGTGTCGGTAAGGGCATGAAAGATACAGTCTTGCCCAAGAAATAACGTAATTCATCCGACTTTCTTGGAGTCGAGAGAGAGTTCTAAAAGCGCCGCCCCTTTAAGTTCACGCTTAGGTGAACAGAGGGCGGCGCTTACATTTTTGCAGGTCGGAATTCTGATTTTCTGGCACGCATCCACCAACCAGGAGGAGGCCAAAACTAAGAACTCAGAGCGGCTCGAATATAAATGCTTTCCATAACGGTGTTCGTTATGTATAATCTCCAGTTTTGCTGAACCCCTAAAAAATATCCCTTGGGAACAGTGCTACTCCCGAGAGTGAATTTGTTGCTAAATGCAACGAACCTGCATCCTCAGAGGGTGCTAAGGCATCATAAGATTGCACTATAAATGGCCGCAAACTGCGGTTTTGGAGGATAAAACATAGCCGTGACTTTTGATAGACACTTGCCGCTCGACGAGCGGATCCTAAGAATTGACCACATTCAAGCTAGGCGTTATTCGAAGTTGGGTGGGGTGGCTTTGGAGATTGCCACACAAGGAATTCTCCGCCACTTACGCGCGTGTGATCGAATGGACGTAAACCCGGACACCTCAGCCGTTAGAGAGATTATCGATGACGCCCTCAATGGTCGTCGCGTTTTCGCTGAGACGACCGAACATCCTCGAGCAGCCTAATCGGCTCATCAATCTTGCATAAGGAGATCGCCGCGTTATGGCGATCTCCTTATTTTTGGGATTATTTCCAGAAGTTGACCACTGTGGTCGGCTGCATGCTAACATCGCCGCATTAGGCATGTGTCCCTGTAGCTCAGTGGATAGAGCATCTGCCTTGTTGGAGCCTTAATGGGGAATAGTTTTTAAGAAAGAACCCATTAAGTGGACGGCCCCATATGCGGGAACGCCCTGAGAGCCTCAGGTACTCAATGCCAATTGAGTAACAATCCTCGAGGATTGGGTAATCCGCAGGAAACCTTTCTCGTCGTGTAATAACGATTGGAAGGGGCTCCTCAGAGACTATACGGGCCGGGACTGTGATGTCCAAGATATAGTCCAGCCAGCAAACCTGTGGTTAAACAGGCGGTCGGGGAAAGCCTGATGCTGGATGCTAAGCAGAGGGCCGCAGGTTCGAGCCCTGCCAGGGACATTACTATTCTGTTTGTTTTTGCAAATTCACATGGCGGCTATAGTTCAGTTGGTTAGAACGCTAGATTGTGGATCTAGAGGTCGTGGGTTCGAGCCCCACTAGCCGCCCCAGCTTTATGATGAGCACGGCCGAGTCATCATCCGCTATTAATCTTTATCAAAAGCAGTATGGTAGTGGCGATCCGATTCTTTGTGTGCATGGTTTGGGCGCCAACATTTTTACCTGGCGACACTTCATCCGCCCATTTTCCCAGAAGAACAAGTTAATACTAGTCGACCTCAGGGGATTCGGCTCCTCTCCAAAGCCTGCCACTACGCACTACAACATCGAACAACACGCGGAAGACATTTACCAGATCATCCTTAAGGAGGACCTGAAGGGGTTGACCCTGATTGGGAACTCGCTTGGGGGCGCAATCGCACTGCTCGTAGCGCTGAGATTGTGCGAGCACGATCCTGCAAGACTATCGAGCCTGGTCCTGATCGATGCCGGTGCCTATAAAGAGTATCTGCCGACATACCTCAAGCTCATGCGATCTTTTCTCGGCAAACTCATGGTCTATTTGGTGCCCGCCAAGCTTGCTGCGAAGTTCGTTCTAAAGGCTTCTTACTATAACCAGACCAAGATCACGGAAGAGCAAGTCAATGCGTATGCAAACCCGATCCAAAGTGAGGGAGGCCGCTCCGCACTGCTGCAGACGGCGAGACAATGCATTCCGGCCAACAGTGAAGAGATCATAACTAAGCTCAAGAACATTACCGTTCCGACACTGATAATATGGGGTCGGCACGACGCTGTAATACCGCTCATAGTAGGCGAGCTATTGGATCAAGATCTTCCGAATTCTGAGCTTGAAGTGTTTGAAGAATGCGGGCACATCCCTCAGGAAGAAAAACCGGGGGAAACGATCGTGAGTATTTCCAGATTCATGGATGCCGTCCACAGGGGCAAACCTATCTCGTGATTTCGCGTACCGTGTTACTCCTTTTGCCCGCCGATTTAGAAACTCCATCCACTTTTCGAGTTCTCGCCAAGCTAAGACGGGCCAAGCGATTGATCGAGCGGCGACCCAAAGTCTTCCCGATGGCTTGGGGAAATGCTAGGAACCCGGACGGTCGCCGAACAACAGTCCGCCCGGTTGACCTCTGTTACAGCTTTAGGAGTATTGCTTTCCATCTGACCCAAGCCCTCGGTGGTCACCTCAAAAGCGGCCATAAGTGGTCACTTCAAAACCGGCCAATGGAGTAGCGCCGGGACGAGGTGATTTTTTACGCCTTTGACTTGGTAATGTCCACCGCGCCGAGTCAACTCATCGGAGACCAGGCTAGAAAGCAGGTCGATAGGCCAGCTGCGGGGCCCGCACTTTAACAAGTGACCATGATGGAGCAAGCGATCGAGCATGGCGCTGACAGCAGCCGCATCGCCGAGCAGCTTGCCCCAATCTTCCACTGGCCGATTTGAAGTGACTATGGTACTGGCTCGCTCATAGCGACGCATGATGATCTCGAGCAGATCTTCGGCTGCGGTGAGCGGCAGTTTGCGCATCCCGAGGTCATCGAGAATGAGCAGCGGCAGTGACACTAACCATTCCACAAACTCTTTGCGAGTGCCATCGAGGGTGGCGTCGGCGAGTTCATCCAACAACGTGTGAGTTTCGCGGTAGAGCACGTTGTAGCCTTGTTGGACAACGGCGCCAGGGGGGTGGGGCCGGGGTTGTCCCCTTTTGGCTCGGGGACTTTAGGCTCAGGTGAATCGCTGTCACCTGGGCGTACCCCCAGATGGGCAGCAGGATGAATTCGAAAAACATCGACCGAAGAAGTCTTTGAACCAAGCCTATTGCTCTCCTCCAAGATTTTGATTGCAGATTAAGAATCTCGCCAGGGTCCAGCGTATTCTGTTTGATAGGGAACGGCTAAAGCCGACACAGATTGCCAATGAAGCCGCGCCAATTGCCGAACGTGAATGTAGTCGTGAGCCAACCACGAAGCAAGCAGGTCGCCAGCCGTGATGACACTACCATCTCGTTGTTTGTAGCGATGCTCCCATTTCGGTGTAACCAATTGACTTAACCAGGCTAGAAATTTTTCGCGCTCGGCCAGGAAATTGTTAAGTGATGCGTCAATACCCCTTTCGTTGTACCGGCGCGAAACCACCCAGTTTTGAGGGTCAATCTGCGGCCAAGTTTGTCCTGGATTAAATAGCAGTAAATCGAGTCGCTCGCGAAAGTCTTCTCTTTCCTCATCATGGAGGTGATTTAATACTTCTAGGATGGACCACGTGTCGGGTGAGGGCTTCCATGTGGCCTGTTCAAGAGTGACCTCGATGACAAGGCCTGAAATTACTTGGCGATTTTTCGAGAGGCGCTTGATAAAGTATTCAAGGTTCATAAATTGCCTTTCCTCGTAATTAGGTCTACTTCAGTGCCTAGCTACGACTGTGCACGAGCGTACATTTCACCGTTTGGCTGTTTTTCTCTCCGATGGTTAAGGCCATCCGTTGGCGGGTGTTGACAGAGCTGAACCGCAAGCATATGCCACCGTAGCGGTCGGTGCGAGACGTGTCATTGCCGATTGCCCTGCTTTAGGAAATAATAGCTACAGTCGCTAGTCAAACTGAACTGATGTGCCCCGGGAACACTTGCTCCCGGACACGATATCTACGTTGAGGAGAAAACGTGCCAGACGAGCAAAGAACTGCTAACAATTCACAGACTTATGTTGTCTATGCGGATGAGTTCGCCTATGAAACCCTGGAGCAAGCGAACGGTCAGGCCACAGTCGTTAGGTTCCAACTAGACAATCCTCAGTACCATGCAGGGGATGTTGTAGTGGTCCTTTCAGAAGGTGAAATCCATTTTCACGGTATGATTGGTCGGCTCGCGGATGGTTGGGCAACGGCTACCGACCGGCGCGGTTCCCTTCTCCCCGCCACAGTCCAATAACTCCTTTGACTAACAATCTCTTACTTCCGCGTATAGCCCGCGGGGTAATCCAAATCCACATCGGGTGTTGAAGAAATAATTTTGATTCGGTGGAAGCCACTGCGAGTGTGAGTTGAAAGATACGTAACTGCTATTTGTTTCTCGAGGGTCAAACTCAATTCTTTAATGAATGGATCAAAGCTCGTCGGCAGACCTAACCCTTGAAAAAAAGCGTGCCCTCCCGTTTCATCGGACAGTCGATTAAGCGAACTCTGGCCCTGGGATATTAAGTTTCCATCCGTCGCCGAAGTAACCGTGGGAACGAAAAATGAATATATAGCAACGCTCCGCCGCTGAGCTTCGGCAATCGCTCTTTGAAGATCCGAACTTTGTGCGGCCGAACTCGAGAACACTCCCTGAGAAATATCCAGACCATCTGAAACCAGCAGAATTGCGCGACGCCCAGCGGGTTGAGCATCAAATCGCCTGAGAGCTTCGATCACCTCAACGTAGGGATTATAGGGCGCCGCGCTGGCGACCCCGATTGGTGGGCGGAGAGACTTTGCCGCCCTCTCCAGGTCAGCGCTGAACTTGTAACGAACTTGCAAACTACCAGCCCGCAAGTAACCCACCAAGACACGGGAACCTCGCGGCAAACTACGAATGAACTCCCTCAGAGGCTTAATCTCAAGCCCAACCGACGAAACAACGTCGTCCTGAATCAGCACAATGAGATTTATAGGCGCGTTTGTCCGTGTCCGAATCGAAAGAAGCGCCTGAGGCTCACCGTCTTCACTGACAGTCAGGTCCACCATTTGAGGTTCCACTTCGCTAGGGGCCGCCCTTCCCTTTACGCGTACGGTTACAGGAATTGTCACGGGCCTTCCTGAAGGACCAGAAACTCTAAGGGAGGAATTGCTGGGCGATTGGGACAATCCTGTTTCAATGTTAAGTCCCGAAAGTGCTATCACGATGACAGCCAAAGGACCGGCAAAAGTTCTCCACGATTGCACTCGCTTCATAGTTACTCCTTCCACCCAGACGTGGAGGTATTATACAAGTATCGACGCCAGAGACCTCATAGCCCGCAGCTAAGCTGGCGAACTAAGTGCTTAGCAGCTAAGATCACAAGAGGTTAATAACTACGTATGATGCCTGGATGGACGCATGCTTGAAATAACCGCCGGTAAGATAAAGGGACGCGAGGAGAGAGTCGCGCATTTACTAAAATGGACTCCATGGCTTTCATTCTTGCTCGTTTCTGTTCCATTGCCAATCCTCTTTATCCTGCTATTTCTCACGTCTGTTACTACCGATTCCGCAGCTGTTTATCTCGTGCTGACTTTTGTTTCGATGGGTGTGGGCTTAGTTTTCGGACTATTTGTACTAATCTTGCTGTTGCTATATCGCAGACGATGGCATAGCCGGTTTCGCGACCAACTTGCCGCTGACGGAATAACTGCGGCCGAGGTGGTTTGGTTCACTTCAGAACTTTCATCAGAAGAGCGCAAGATCTGGCTCGAACTCAAAGGCAAGAACCCGTTGTTAGCAGATGCTTACTGCGAAACGTTAGCAGCCCGCCTTACCGCAACTAGGATTGTAGCTAAAGCGCGCACCGAAATAGTGAGGGTTGAGCGTCAGCGTAACCGAACGAGAAACATTCAAGGTGTGGACACAACGTCGCTTTTGAATGACCTGCTTTTGGATCGCCAAAGATTCGAGAGTCTTCGCGAGGAAGGCACTATCCGCGTGTCGCAGGCCCGTGCGCGACTGCAAACTATAGAGGCGGTTGCTAATCGAAGTCTGAGCAAAGGAGAAACGGATCTAATGCTGAGCCGATTGACAGCTTCACAAGATCAGTTTCCACTTGCGCTCGAGTTGGCCAACCAAGAAGAAGAAACCAGACGGGAGATCGAACAAGTCAACCCTGAGAAATTTCCTCGAAGCGCTTCCGATCTGCGCGAGACTAATGCTGATGATTATCGCGGGTCCTTCAAACGATAAATGCCTGGCGCCACGCGAATTGCAAATCCTTCATCGACTAGCGCCCAATTGCCGATCCCGGCCTCTGGATTCGACAACCCGGTCACGCGTGCAAGCTCACCCCTGACCGTCATACCGGCGCCGCTGAGATAAGTCCGGGCAATCTCCCTGACTGCGTCTTCCCTGCTAATACCTGCGGCCAATTCGTCGTGAAACCGGCCTTCTGCCAGCGACCAGATGTACGTGAAACTGGGCTTGTAGACTACTTCGCTGGGAATTACTTTTAGGACTCGTTGAAGCTCATCAATGCCCTTGTTGAAACTGCCCTTGTCAGTGATACCGCTTGCTGCCCGAATATCTCTGGTTGCCATCTCCCATTCTTTCCGAAGCACTTTCAAAATCTCCTGCGCCGACCGCGACAGGACTACGGGCTCTTGTTGCCGACTAACTCCCCAAATAGCGTTGAAGTGTCGGATCAATCTTCGCGATATGAACACCGACCTTCCTCCACGTAACTTACCGTAATAGACCCTACCCCGCCTTATGAGCTCGTCCTTGATTTCCCAAGCCAGACGGCTCTCAGGATCTTTTTGAACATTTCTTGGGACGTGTGCGTCCCGACGCCCGCAAACAGCGGTATATAAAGATGGTCCAGGGCGGCGCGAATCTGTGAGAGTTCCACAAAACCCCAGGCGGCCAACAAGCCTCTCAGCGCCCATAACTTCCTCAACCCTCGTGTCCGCTTCGCGGCACCACGAACGGTCACGGTAGCTTTCGATCTCGTCCGGCAGTTGAGTTTGCGCCATGTAACGATCCTATCAAACTGAACGCCTCGTTGGCGTCAGCTTGACCTATTGAATGACCGGTCTCCCGGAAACTACCCCCTTTGACATTCGCCTATGTCTTTGGCTAGTAGACACTTCGTACCTTTGCAGGATGGTGGCACAGGCGTTGCTAAATGCTCCCCGCCCGGAATTATCGTGCATTGGGCAGCCAGGGGGAATGCGTCAGGAGATAGTCATAAGGAATCAAGATGAAGATAAAGCGCTCCACATCAATATTAACCACTGCCTGCCTTTCCGTGATACTTGTACTTTCAGGCAGTCACCCACTTATCAACAACGCTTTGGCCTCAGGAAACACACAGGGTTCCCACACCTCCGACAAGGTAGGCTCCGAGTTACGTAGAAGGGTCTCGAACACATCCCGTAACAACGAAAAGGTCCGCATAGTCTTGCAGCTTAACGGCCAAATGAGTGATCGCTTAAGTAAAGTGATAAGTCGAAGTGGAATCCGCGTCGCAAATTCCTTCAGGAGCTTTAATGCCTCGGCGATTGAACTGCCTGCTGAAGTAGTTGATGAACTCGCTTCCTACGACGAGGTCGACTTCGTTACCCAAGACGATGACGTTATCGCCCTCGGGCACGTCAGTTCCACAACTGGAGCCGATAACGCTAGCCGTCCGATCCCCGGCTCCTACGTTAACAACGCGCTGGACGGTACAGGAATAGGCATTGCCGTGGTTGATTCTGGAGTCTATTCCGCCCACAAATCCTTTAATGCGCGAGTTGTCTATAGCCAGGATTTCACCGGCGAAGGCCGCGTCGACGACCCTTACGGCCATGGAACATATGTAGCATCGGCAGCAGCTGGTAACGCAACGTTATATGACGGCAATTACTCTGGAATCGCACCCAACGCTAACCTTATCAATTTGAGAGTTCTTGACTCTCGTGGCCGGGGCTCAATGTCCACGGTTCTCGCCGCGCTCGACTGGGTCTATTCAAACCGAGCAACCTACAATATTCGTGTAGTAAATTTGAGCCTCGGTGCGCCTGCCCTCTCCTCGTACAAGAATGATCCGCTTTGCCTTGCTGTCCGGAAGTTGGTGAATCTTGGAGTTGTTGTAGTCACCGCTGCTGGCAATGACGGTAAGGACGCTTTCGGCCGCAAGCAGTACGGTGCAATTCATGCGCCGGGCAACGAACCTTCAGCCATCACCGTCGGTGCAACAAACACGCTCGGCACAAACTCTCGGTCTGATGACAGCGTAACCTCCTACAGCTCGCGAGGTCCAACTAGGAGCTCTTGGACAGACGGCAGGGGCGTGAGCCATTACGACAATTTAATCAAGCCCGATATCGTGGCCCCTGGAAATAAGTTGATTTTTGCGCAGTCCGCAAACAATTACCTCGTACGCTCCAATCCTAGTTTGGAGACAGGGTTGGGCGCCGGTCGCATTAATCAGAAGATGATGTACCTGAGCGGCACGTCGGTCTCGGCTCCGCTAGTTTCGGGAGCAGCAGCACTGTTACTTCAGGCCAACCCTAAACTCACCCCAAATTTGGTCAAGCTCATATTGACCTACACGGCCCAGCAACTTCCAAACATCAACATGCTCGAGCAGGGAGCAGGTCAGTTAAACATTGAAGGCGCCGTTAGACTTGCCAAACTAGTGCGCACAGATTTGACCAATAAGACGGCGATTGGAACGCCCCTTCTCACCTCCGCTGCACCCACGCCTCAATCGACAATTGATGGAACCACCTTCTCCTGGGCCCAGGGGACAATTACAGATCAAGCTTGCGCCAAGGGTACCTCTCTCATTACCAAGTATCAGGGGATCTACAATCTGGGAGTGCTTCTTGCAGATGCCACTTTGCAAATCAACGGTGTGTTGTTGGCAGACCAAACCATGGTTTCCAGCGGTGTCCTTCTATCCGACAGCATAGTAATTAGTAACGGCACAACCATCGGTGGGGGTGTCAACCTGCTGCCGGCTGGCGTATTGCTTGCGGATGGTGTCCTTCTGGCTGACGGTGTCTTATTAGCCGATGGGGTTCTCGTTAGCGATGGCGTCCTCCTAGCTGATGGAGTATTACTTGCCGACAGTAGTAATGCTAGTGCATCACGCGTCAGTGGCGACCTCACTGCCTGCATGAAATAGTGACGTTCGCCCAAAAACCAAACCACATCCGGTTCTCCCCCGCTCTACTGACGTCCAGCAGACCTAAGGTGCGGAAATGATCTCAATCGAAGACATCTCAATTCAGTCAGTGTCCGCCGAATCGTTTGCGCTCACTCCTCGGGCATCCGAGCTCATCCATGTTGGACCGCTCCCTGCTGGTGATCCACCCGCCTACCAAATCCACATAAACCACGTGGTTCGGCGGATTGAGCCACCAGATCTCAAGCGACTCATTGGCACAATATTTCAGGACCTCATTCGACTGCTTGAGTGTGTTGAGTTAGTTGAGAACTATTTGCGTCAGGTGGATGCAGCTGAAGACAACTTCGCTTTATTTCAACTCATACACGATGAAGCCCGGACACTTGTCGAGTTCATCCAAAACGATGCTCTGAACTCCACCTTAGTCACTGAAGAACTTGCCGAAACCCTCGACGGTATTGCGTTTGCAGTGCACCACGACTTACAAAGGGTATTCGAGAGCGGTCCTGGAGGATCAGTTGCAAACAAGTCGGCACAAGAACTTGTGGGCACACTATATCGGGCCCACGATGTCCTCACTAACTGTCTCCAACAGTCGACCATCACTTTGGCAATGGTCTTTGATCACAAACTGGTGGGAGCGAAACTGTTTAATAATTCAGATATTCGGTATCGGCAATCACTTCACCTTTGCCATGAACTTACTGACCTCATAGAGTTGGTTGAAAACTCCGAGAGGACTCATTTGAGGTCGACAGTAACAACCCTAATAGATCGGACCGTGAAGTTTCGTAACGAGAGTATGGAGTGTCTGATGTATTCCGATTGGCCACAGTTTGAAAACTTTTGCGAACGAGTCAACTCCTCAAAGACTCAGCCAAATGATCTTGAGACGGTACTTCACCAATTTCGATGCTATCTCGAGACGCTCTTGGGCCAAGTGAGAATGAGGAACGTCTTGGCTGAAGTTTTCCCGCTTGGAATTGGCGAAGAAGACAACTGCGGTGTGTTAACCGCTCTAGGTGGAAACTCCGCGGCTTTCTCGGATTCATTCCATACGCAAGATGAGGACGTCGTTTGGAACACATTTGCATTCACGGTGTAAGTAAACCACCACCTTGGCCAGTCATGCTGTTTAACTCAGAAATCAACAAGAAAAGGCTAGCGACTACCTATCTATGGGTCACGATATGTGCCGGCGGGATTATCTACCTGTCAGCGGGACTCCGGCTGGACCTAAAACTGTTCGATCTCAAACTTGCCGTCATTGCCATCTTGACAATTTTTCTTAGTTCTAGGATTTCTATCAGGATCCCGCAGTTTGATTCCCAAATCTCGGTATCTGACACCTTCATCTTTCTGAGCCTCCTGCTCTACGGTTACGAAGTTGCGATTCTAATGGCCGCGACCGAAGCACTCCTCTCTTCGTTTCGCTTTTGCCGAAAGCGATCAACTATCTTCTTCAATTGGGGGTGCGCAGCCTGGTCCGCATGCGTTACCTCGTACTCATTACATTTCGCGTTTGGAGATGTCGTCTCGCTAGCTAAAGGTCCATTATCTGGGAGATTCATCACCGCGATGGCCCTCATGGCCCTTGTACAGTATGTATCAAATTCCGGGATCGTCGCGATCTGTGGCGCGCTTCAAGCTGGCAGACCAATCTGGCACACTTGGAAGAAATATTACCTTTGGACTTCCATTACATATTTTGCCGGTGCATCCGCTGCAGCCGTAATTGCAAAGCTCGTGAACCAATTTGGCTTCTACGCGCTGATCATTACCATTCCGATCATTGCAATTGTGTTTTTCACTTATCGTACTTATGTGAAAAACATCGAGGCATCTGCAGCCCAGGCCGAACAGGCACAGCGACACGTTCAGGAACTCTCGCATTACATCGCAGAACAAGAGCGAATACGTGAACAGTTTTCACAGATGGAGAAACTCTCTGCGTTGGGCGAGTTGGCATCAGGCGTCGCTCACGATTTCAACAACACTCTCGCGGGTATTCTGGGACGGGCGCAGTTAATTCTTCGTACTAATGATCCAGAGAAAATTAGCCGTGGGCTCAACATTATTATTAAGACTGCTGAGGACGGCGCAAAGACGGTTAAACGAATCCAGGACTTCGCGCGCCAACGTCGGGATCACGACTTCGAGCCAGTCTCGGTTGACCAGATACTCTTCGACGTGAGTGAGGTCACAAGACCCCGCTGGAAAGATCGTGCTGAGGCCTCGAACGTTCAAATCAGCCTCGACCTACAGATTCGCACGAAAGCACGGATCATGGGTGATGAATCCGAGCTACGCGAAGTCCTCGTCAACATGGTCTTCAACGCGGTCGATGCTATGCCAGAAGGCGGGCAACTCACGTTGGCGGCGGAGGACATTGATGACTGCGTAGTTATCTCCGTTGGCGATACTGGGTCAGGCATGGCACCTGAAGTTAAATCGCGAATTTTTGATCCCTTTTTCACTACAAAGGGTAAGGCTGGAATGGGCCTGGGCTTAGCAGTTAGCTTCGGAATCATCAGGAGGCATGAAGGTTCCGTCGAAGTCGAGTCAGAAGTTGGCGCCGGTACAAAGTTCAAGATAAGCCTGCCTAAGGCTAAGGTTGGGGAAGACTCAATCGTACAGGAACCGGAAAAGCGGCTGCCGGAAAAAGACCAGCCCGCGCAACGAACATTCGACCACAACCAACCGAAGATATTGATTGTGGACGACGAAGAGGCTGTAAGGGAACTCTTGCGCGATTTGCTGGAGAGCGAAGGCTTCAGAGTGTACCTGGCATCTGGCAGCCGTGAAGCCCTGGGGCTCTTTGAGTCAAATCAATTCGATGGAATCTTCACCGATGTGGGCATGCCCGGAATGAGCGGCTGGGAACTTGCCCACGCTATTCGCCAGCGGAACGAAACAATCCCTATTGCTGTCATCACGGGTTGGGGGGAAGCGGTTGGCTCGGATGAGCAGAAAGAAGCTCGTGTTGACTGGGTTGTAACGAAGCCCTTCAGAGCGGAACGCATTAGTGAGTTGGCAGAAGAAATCTGCAAACGTCGCGACATCGTGACCAAACGAGCAACTTTTGCAATAGTAGCAGCTTAAGCGAAGTTCAATTTGCCAAGTTTGGCTAACCGGACCCGTTCCTCACTATCGTCCAATCGCTCGCTTGATCGTGCTTCGCAGCATCAATCCCCTCTGCATCAGCCGAAGACTCACTAAGCATGTGCCTACGAAACTCGATTGCTCTCTGGACACTCTGCTCGACGACTTCCAACTTGAAGGGCTTCAAGAGAAAGTCAAAAGCGCCAAGCTTGATGAGGCCTTGCGCATGCTCCTGATCGCTGATACCCGAAATTATTATGACCGGAGTTTTAGGAAATCTCTGACGCACTTGGCCGAGTAATTCTAGTCCACTCAATCCGGGCATCGAAATATCAGTGAGCACCACATCGTAAGTGTCTGCTTCAAGTCTGGCGAACGCCCTCTCAGCGGTCTCGGCAGTTTGACACAGGTATTCTTCAGACAGCAGTTCGTAGAGCGTATCGCGAATGGTCTCGTCATCGTCTACCACGAGAACTCTTGGCATTTTCGGGCCTCCCAAGTCAATTTTAGAATCGGCTTTTAGCGCTGGCACCTTTGGAAGGATCGGTCCGCAGCGTGAGGTTGGGCGCAAAAATAATAACATACATCCTCGGTGTGAGCGCGAGAATGAGGGCCGGTAACTTTGGTAACCGGCCCTCATTCAATTGTCCACTAACCGAGTACGATCTTAACGCGGGCCGGTAGCCCGGATCGTTAATTCCGAACTCCGAGCCAGTTGCAGATCATCGCGACCCTGAACGTAAACAGATCCCGCGCCCCCTCCTGCTCCGACGATGGCACCAATTGCGGAACCTTTGCCGCCGCCGGCGATGGCGCCAATGATCGCGCCCACTGCCGTACCAATTGCCGCTCTTTGAACAGTCTTAGTAGTTTGGTTCTCGTCACTGACTGAACCTTCATTGTCGATCTCGACCGTATCTCCCTGGGCGGTTCTAACTGACTCAAGGATACCCGCGAAGCGATAAGATCTGCCGTCTCGAAGGCGGATGCTGTTGAAGGTCAACGTCATCTGAGAACGACCCGTCATTCTACCGCTCCGTTCCAGCTGAGATACCCGACCCTCAATCGTTGATCCTGCCAGTTTAGATGGCTGTCGTACCGTTAGGCTGAATGGATCTCCCTCCCGAGCATTCACGGTAGACACATCATCGTTGAGCACAGCCACCAAGGTTTCGCCATTAGGCACAACGTAGTCAGTACCTGAGGTCGTAGTTGTTGGATAGCCCAACGGTTGAGTATTCATATCAAACCGAGCGATTTCAGCTGTTCTTTCGTAAACGCTCTGCACGACAACTGGACTCGAAAGACCCGTGACATAGACTCGGCGAGTAACGCTAAGGCGGCTGCCGTTATTAATCGGATTGAATGTCACGTTGAACTCTGTCGCCCGGTCGCCAGTCGAACTAATAATCAACTGGTCGGCGTTCAGAGCCGCGCTCGCTCGAGTTGTGAGACCGTTACCGTTAGTCTCAACTCGTGGAACGCCATCCGCTGTAAAACTTACTTGAGGAGCCCGCGACGAACCAATGGTTACTTCGCGGCCACGGACATCAATTGCGAGTTGATCAGGTGATTCCAAGCGGGCAATCAATTCATCACGAAGTCGGGTACGGTTACGGTAGGCCAACGACTGGGTAGCTCGGTCGGCAACGGTCCTTGGATCGTCACTCTTGGTTACGTCAAGCCGGTAGGTTCCCGTCAGGCCATGCGAATATTGACCTTGAGCTCTTCCGGGATAAGAGGGAGTGGTACCGGCACTGTTGCCGCCTGCTATTGGAAACGCCAAATTGTACGAGCGCGCCAATTGAGTTAGGTCAAGACGGAGATTGGTCCAATCTCGGGTTGTCGCAACGCTAATCGTATTCCTTCGCGTGAAGCGATCAATTCGTGAGCCAATTGTCAAAACTTCCTGCGCCTGTAATGCCGTTGACTGCTTATTGTCAAACTGTGCCAGCAATCGGCCAACGGAATCGTCAAACTCCTCCACCAAATTGCTGATATTCTCTTCCCGGTTGGAGCCGTACGTATTCGTT
Organism: Pyrinomonadaceae bacterium; assembly: GCA_031396065.1. Classification (GTDB taxonomy): domain Bacteria; phylum Acidobacteriota; class Blastocatellia; order Pyrinomonadales; family Pyrinomonadaceae; genus PSRF01. Next base: position 24,006 of record JANNJZ010000386.1, read on the forward strand.
GCCAAGGCGCTCCGCACGTTGTTGCCAAATACGCCGGCTCGACTATCCATTCTCACAATAAGCTGTCGTACCGAACGAAAAGTTCCACGGTAGTCCGCAGATTGAGCTTGGGTCACCGTGATTCCCGCGGTGAACAGGATGACTGACAAAAGCGCGATCAATGTTTTTCTAGCTGTAATCATTTCTCTCCTCCAAATTTCAAATAAGACTTTGGCCTTCTACTTATCGCCCAATGCTAAGATTTTCTTGCTACGCTAAAACCAGCCTCCGCCACATTTTCGGGACAAAGGCATCAATGGACGCCTGTGTTTACCGTTACAAGGGTTATGCCACTGAACCAGACCTGGCCTACCTCTTGGAAGCGTTGTACTTAAACCTAGGCTTGCCGAACTCGAGACGTTCATCTCCATCCGATCTAACCGGTATGGTATGCTCGTTAATAGGAGAGAAGCCCTTATGAGTAATGCAGATTCCAAAGCGATCGTGCAGTTGGATGGTGACAATGTCTTTACTGTCACGACGCCGTCAGGCCACTCGATAAGGCTTGATACGGATTCCGTTCGCAATTCCGCGCCAAGCCCAATGGAATTAGTGCTGGTAGCCCTCGGTGCCTGCACAGCGGTCGATGTAGTTTCGATCCTGCAAAAGAAGCGGCAGCAAGTGAAGGACTATAGAGTGGAAGTCAGGGGTGAGCGGAGGACAGAGCATCCGCGGAGTTTTGAGCGAATGGAAGTGCATCACATTGTCACAGGGCGTAACATTTCAGGGCAATCGGTCGCTCAGGCAATTAAGTTGTCCGAAGAAAACTATTGCAGTGTAGCTGCGACATTAAGGCCTACGGCGGAAATCGTTTCGACCTATGAGATCATCGAAGGTTAGGATTCGAACGCGGGAGCTTGGCAGGGGATAGTTTAATGAGTATTTGCACAACTTTTCTTGTTTTGATGTCATTCTCAACTTTGGTGGCTGGCAGAGCCCCTTCCACACCAATTGCTGTTGTATCGGCTCCCGCTCCTCCGACCGTAATGCAGGGCAGCAGCGAAGCCAGCCTCAACGCGGTGCGCCGCCAGGACCGAGAGGCTCGTAACGCACGAGGAGTTATGACACGGTTAACTCCCGAAGAGCATCTACGTCGCGCTAGTATCTACCACATCAATCGCGCCTTCGTGGAGGCCCGTGAACACTGGCAGGCGTTAATCAATTACTACCCGAATGATCCCAGAGTAGCGGAGGCACTGTTGGGCATCGGTCGCTCTAACTTTCAATCGCGTCGTTATTCCGAGGCTTACGATGCTTATGATCGTCTCGCACGAACCTACTCATTTACCAAGGAGGGTCGGGAAGGACTCAACTTCAGTGCGGCCTCCCTGCTGAGGCTGGGGAAGGCCTCTGAAGCTGCAGACCGCTACATAGATTACGTTAATCGTTTTCCGGATGGCGAAAGAGCGGAAAGTGCACACTTAAATGCGATTGATTCGCTAAGAGAAGCTGGCCGCTCGCAGGATGCGCTCGCTTGGATTGCCCGCACCAGGCAACGATTCTCCGGCAAGCCTACTGAAACAAATGCGATTTTCGCGCAGCTGCGCCTGGAGATTTCAGAGAGCAATTGGAACCGTGCAGTCTCGACGGCGAATGAACTAAGCACAAAGCCTTTCCAAAAGGGCGTTGCTGCGACTGCTATTGAAGTTGCTTACCTCAAAGCTTACAGTCTGGATAAGGGGGGAAACCGAGATGCGGCGATTAGTGCGTACCTGGCGGTTCCTTCCGGTATCGACTCTTATTACGGATGGCTCGCGAGCGACCGATTAGCTGGAATGACAGCCGGAAAAACGCGAGCTTTGATAGATGACCGAGTCAACAGGAACGCTGCTCAAGCAGCTGCTGTCGCCGATCGGTATCCGGCGCCCTACAGACAGGCCATCGTGTCTGCCGCAAAGGCGCGCAAACTCGACCCACGGTTTGTCCTTGCGATCATTAAGCAAGAGAGCGTCTTTAAGCCGCTGGCTAAGTCTCCGGCGGGCGCTCGCGGATTGTTACAGCTGACCATCGATGCCGCTCAAAAGTATGCGTCCAACGCCGGGGTATCCGATTTACAAGAAAGCCAACTCTATCAACCTGAAACCTCGATCCGGGTCGGTAGCGAATATCTCCGAGAGCTTTGGGACATGTTTCCTAACTTACCGGAAGCCGTCGCCGCCTCGTACAACGGCGGCGAAGACAATGTAGTTCGTTGGGTGAAGCGGGCGAGACAGAAAGACCCTGGCGTATTTACGTCGGAAGTTGGTTTCGACGAGACCAAGGCCTACGTACAAAAAGTATTGAATAATTATCGTGTCTATCGGCAACTGTACACTGCCGATCTAGCCCGCCGATAACTAAAGTCGTCCCGACGCGCCTAACGTTAGTCCCACCGTTTTACCGTTTTCAACCTCAGGGTTCTGGACTAAACCGCCTGTCCTCGAATCCACTTGCCCCTTCGCGCCTTCTTAGCGTATCCGGCCGGGTGTAAGTAGTCCGAGGCGCAATTCCAAGTCGAACGAGCGCCGGATAATATTCATAACGAATCATCACCTCGGCTGCCGGCCGAGATTCCAATTCAAGATTAACCCAGCGAACGTCGTTGTGAACCGAACGACCTATTCCCGTGGCGGCATAGTCGTCGTCCGGCATTGGGGCAATCGCCCCTTGCTTTTGCTTTGCAGCACTCTCATCTCGAGCCCCTGCTGTCGGCGCTGAAGAACTACTATTGTCCCTTCGGCCATCTTCCTCATATGTGGGACGCGGGCGAGGAGGAGGCGTAACTGGAACAGCGATGGGCCGTCGTTCACGGAAGAAGACTGCCTGGACCACTCCCAGGTTGGACGTTTGTCCAAGCTTGGCACCGTAGGAATCTCGCTCCGAGGTAAAATAGAATCGGCGGGCACGCTCCGAACTCATCTGCCAGCCAGTGATGTTGATTGTTCCGTATGGCTCAATCACCCATTTACTGGCGTTCCACGCTGTCGTCCGACGTGCGTCGATCGTGTTGAGGCCATCCACCGACAGAGCAACGGCCACCCGAAACGGCAGAGGGTTTCGAATTCTAACCTCATATTCTGCGCCTGCGATTGCCTCAACATAGCCTTTACCGCGTGCATAGTACTCATCAAGTTTGTGGCCATTGACTACAAGTTCAACCTCAAAACGCCGATCCCGGGCCACTTGGGCGGCTGTCTCCGAGACCTGCCCCCCTTCCGCTTCAGTCAGTTCATTTGAAACTGGACTCCAAACATGAGCAGCTTGCGGCGGGCGAGAAACCACCGAAGCCGCTAAGATAGCCAAGGTCACCGCTGCACAAGAGAGGAATACTGCCGTTCTTTTCATCGTGCTCTCCTCCGATTACATATCTAGAGTTCTTTATCCGGGGGAGGAACGTCCAGGGTCTGCAGTTCTTGCGCGCTAGCTAGTCCCTAAGGTCGATTTTCTGACGGCCAATTTCGCGGGGAAATTGGTCTAAATCTTAAATTAGTCTCCAAGTATCCCTGCAAAAGCGCCAACTCCGCTATTATGTTGAGTAAAAACAGGTAGGAGCGTACAATAGCGCGCCTTTTCATTCCCGTTATTTGTTTCTGAACGATCTCATCCCACAGTTGTTAGGAGTAGATTAGATATGGAATATGTGCTGACCGGAACGAAGACCGAAGCTCCTGCCGGTTCTTATTACGACAAGATTGCGGCCTTCTATGATCTGACGTTTAAGCTCAACGGCTACGGACGATCACTGGATCAGTATTTCGCAAATCAGCCGCTCCCCGTTTCTCGAGGGGCGAAGATACTGGACGCCGGATGCGGAACCGGGTTGCTTACGCTGGCTCTCCTGCGCGCGCTGCATTTTCCCGTAAGCATCACGGCCCTCGATCTCTCAGCCACCTCGATTACCGCCGCTCGAAAGGCCGTCGAGGAAAGTCCGGGTCGCACGCGCGACGTGACCTTCGCTGAAGGAAATCTCCTATCGCTTCCCTTCTCCGACAACTCACTTGATCTCGTAGTCACAAGTGGCGCTCTGGAATACGTTCCACTCGAGGAAGGCCTGACCGAAATCGCAAGAGTGATTGCGCCTGGAGGTCACCTGCTGCACATACCCTGTCGTCCTTCCGTCGCCACCACGTTTCTCGAAGTCCTGTTTCGTTTCAAGTCTCACCCACGAAAGGAAATCCTGAGGCACACTGGCAAACACTTCAGTCTCGTTCACGAGTATCGCTTTCCACGCTTGCAGATAATTGGCTGGAGCAAAACAGCCATGCTTGCGCAAAAGCTCTGAGGAGCTCTGAGGAGCTCCGCAACAACCAATCGAAATTTGAGACGTGAGTTTTACTCGCGATAGGAACGATCGATCCGATCGAGTTTACGAAGCAGACCAGGCCACGCGAGTTGCGCTCCTTGCCCAACCGTCACAGCACTCAGTTGACTGGCAACCGTGTCGATGGTCGGCTGCACGACGGGAAGCAGGCGGCCACCGCCGGATTGTGCAAGAATCTGAATCCGGCACGAACTCTCCAGAATATACATCGCAAGAAACGCTTCAGCGGGAGTCTTGCCAACCGTCAGCAAACCATGATTCCTTAGAATCATGTTGGTCTTCCTACCAAGATCCGCAACCAGTCGAGATTTTTCGTCCTCGTTTAGCGCGAGCCCTTCGTATTCGTGATAGGCCAGCGAAGCCAAAGCAAATAACGACTGCTGTGAAACTGGAAGCAGCCCGTTTTCTTGTGCGGATACCGCTATCCCGTGGTCGGTATGGAGGTGAATAACACAGAGCGCGTCTTCGCGCGCGGCATGGATCGCACTATGGATGGTGAAGCCCGCCGGATTGATGAGGTAGGGAGAAGACAGCACAATCTCACCCGCGAGATTTATTTTTACCAAACTCGATGCGGTGATCTCCTCAAACATCATGCCGTAAGGATTGATAAGGAAATGATGCTCCGGCCCGGGAACCCGGGCTGACAGGTGCGTGAAGATGAGGTCGTCCCAGCCGTAATGGGCAACGAGGCGATAGGCCGCAGCCAGATCGACCCGTACCTGCCATTCCGGTTCAGAAACTTGCTGCCGAATATTCGTCAAACTCTTTGCGGTGCTCATCGTGCTCGCTTCAACCATCAGCGCTCAATGTATTCGTGGAGCAACTTAATCTCATCCCCCTGCTCGCTGAGTTCAACACGCATCAGGTCGCGCATTGAAAGCATTCCCACCCAGCGCTCGCCGTCGACAACAGGCAGATGACGCGTCCCGATCAGTTCCATTCGTTCAAGAGCCTGATGAGGAGTTTCGTCGCAGGTGATTACTGCCCGGAGTTCGCTGGTCACTTCGCCAACAGTTACCGAAGTAGGATCAAGGCGCAATATAACGACGCGTCTCAAGACATCCCGCTCAGAGAACACTCCCACGAGTTTGCCGCTCTCATCAACTACACAAACAGCGCCAACGTTGCGCGCCGCCATAAACTCAGCGGCGTCCTGGACCGTCGCGGATGTCTTCATCGAGTAAGGCTCACGATCACGAATAACATGTCTGACCAGCATCATGGTTAAGCCTCCTGGGGATGTTCTCGGCTTGTAAGGCGGATTGCGCGAGCATTATAAAGAAACTCTGACTGCTTGTCTGTAATAGTACGTTAACAAACCCAAAACATCGATGTTATCGCCAGAGCAAATATGTTCTGGCTGTTTGGGAAACTTAGATCCTTGGGTGTGCTATGGACCTGGGTTTAGCCGAAAAGGCTCGCTTGCCCTGTCGGGCGCTGGAACGTATTAGTGGATTTGCTGGCGCGTTTGTTGGTTTTGTTGAACCCCAGTCTTTGGGAATGAATTCTAAACAAACGTTCAATTGCGGCCCAATACTCACCTTTGCCGCGCATCCGTTCACCAAATACGCTGGAGTTTAACTTGCCGTCGCGCGCCTCGAGAATGCGACTCATGACGCGATCGGCTTTAGTTGGAAGCTTCTCACGTAAGCGCTCTTCAAAATAGGGCGCCACGCTCCCAGGCAACCGAAGCATGTTGATGAATGCCATCGTCGCCCCAGCCTCCTTCGCTCGCTTCAACAGAACAGGCAGCTCGCTGCTTAGGCCCGGGATCACGGGGGCGATTCCGATACCCACAGTAATTCCCGCATCGGCTAAATCAGACATGGCGTGAAACCTAGCTTCGGGCAAGGGCGCGTAAGGCTCAACCGCACGCGCCAGTTCACGGTCAGTAAAGGGAATGGTAAAGAAAACACCCAGGTGCGTATTTCGCGCGAGCTCCTGCAGAACGTCGATGTCTCTGCGGATCAGAGCTGACTTGGTGATCACGCCTACTGGCTGGCGAAACTCCGCGCAAATCTCCAGGCACTGGCGAGTGAGCTTATAGTTAGCCTCCAACGGTATGTATGGATCTGACGTGAATGAGAAAACTATCTCGTCGCCCTTCCACGATGGTTTCATCAGTTCCTTACGCAACAGCGCCGGCGCGTTGACCTTGACGACTATCTTGCGATCAAAGTCGGTGCCGGCTCCGTAACCAAGATACTCATGCGTCGGGCGACTAAAGCAATAAGTGCAACCGTGGATGCAACCGCGATAGCAATTCACTGTGTAGTCGAATCCCACGTCCGGACTATCGTTATGCGTGATGATGCGCCGCGTAGCAGTCTCTTCAAATACTTCGAGCTTCGCTTCAGGCGGTTCGCCCAGCCACTCAACTGAGTGTGCCAACCACGGGTTAGGAGGGTTTTCGACGTATTGCATTATGGTCAGAGTCTTGGTTTCAGCGCAAAACGCAGGGATGCAAACGCGTCCTATCGATGAAACATAGCTTAACAGAGGCCCATGGGCTTTGGCGAGTTGGCATCCGACCTCAATATGGATCCAGACGGTTATTAATCATCTTATTGACCTCACGATCGCAGAAATACAGACTCAGCGCTCTCATCTTATGGATTGTGCGCTGACTCAGGCGCATGCGATTTACCTCACCAGTAAGGTCTTCTTCGAGAATAGTCAGAGTTTTTGCAAATATCATGGGAGAAATCTATGCTTCGACCACCCCCGACCAGTCACGCAAGGGCGCCTCGCGCTCATATTCGAGTCCTTCTAATTTCCCTGGTTACAGTCGGCGTAGCCTGGTCCGCGCTGACAACTAATAGTGCCAAACTGAACGACCCGAACATCAACGCGAGCTTGCCGGAGAGTTCCGGGGCTGCGTCGAAGCCATCAGAAAGCGAAACTCAGGCCGCCGTCGATAAAAGCTATGGCAGCCTGCCGCTCAGTTTCGAGGAGAACCGCGGGCAAATGGACGCGAGCGTGAAGTATGTGGCGCGGGGTCCCGGCTACAATATTTTCCTCACTGCGGCGGAAGCAGTGTTTGTTTTGAAAGACGGGGCAGCAAACCCATCAAAAGCAGAGGTCGATGATCCTGAAGACGGCAACGGTGCCCATTCGCGGCGAGGCCGACTGCGAAACGACGTCGCCGAAACAGCTGAGACTGCAAAAACTAAGTCGACTGTCCTGCGGGTACGTCTTGATGGCGCCAATGCGAACGCAAGCGCGGTAGAGGGCACAGAGCAACTGCAGGGCAAAGTCAATTACTTCATTGGAAACGACTCATCTAAGTGGTTAACGGATATTGCAACCTACGGAAAGGTCGTATACCGGGATGCCTATCCCGGTATTGACCTGGTCTACTACGGAAACGGGCAGCAATTGGAGTATGACTTGATCGTTGCCCCCGGCGTAGATCCCAGTGTGGTATCGCTGCGTTACGAAGGGGCACAGAACATCAGAATCGATCGTGATGGCAACCTGGTGCTCAAAACGCCGGCAGGTGACTTACGTCAACTAAAGCCGGTTATCTATCAGCAGGTTGATGGCAAGAGAAAACAGATAGAAGGTCGCTATCAACTCCGCGGTAAGAACAGCGTCGGCTTTCGGGTTTCACGCTACGATCGCACTAAGCCGCTCGTCATCGATCCGATCCTGGTCTATTCGTCACTGGTAAACGCAGGTGGATATGGATCCGCCATCGCGGTTGACAGCAACGGTTTCGCTTACATTACGGGTTATACTTTCCAAGATTTCAATCCTGCGGCCGGCGCTTTCCAGACGGCATTCGCGGGCGACTACAGTGCATTTGTCACCAAAATTAACCAGAGCGGCACCGGGGTGGTTTACTCAACTTACCTTGGTGGGAATGGACAGACAGAATCCTTCGGGATAGCGGTCGACGGCGCTGGCAGTGCGTATGTCACCGGCTATGCTTCTGGAACGTTTCCCACAACCGTGGGATCCTATCAGCCGACCCGCAACAGCGATTTCGACTGTTTCATTACTAAGTTAAATCCAGCTGGCAGTGGTCTTGCCTATTCAACCTTCTATGGCGGTAGTGAATTTGACGAAGGCATCACAATTACAGTCGACGCAGCCGGCAATGCCTATGTGGCTGGGGATACCGCCTCCAGGAACCTGGTTACCACACCGGGTGCTCTGCAGACGAACAATCGCGGTGGCGGTGACGGTTTTGTAGTTAGGCTTAACTCCACCGGATCGGCTTTGGGATATGCCACTTACATTGGAGGCGGCGGTTCGGATCTCCCGATCAATATTTCAGTTGACTCAGTCAATAATATTTACGTGGCCGGTGAAACTTCTTCGTTCAATTTTCCTCAGGTCAACGCACTTCAAAGTCACAATGGCGTAAACCGCGGACTGTTCAGAAGTACGAACAATGGCACGAGTTGGAGCCTGAGCAATAGCGGGTTACAGAATTCTCACGTCACCGCAATTGTGATCAATCCAGCCACCACTGCAATCATGTACGCTGGCACGGTCGGCGGGGTTTTTAAAACGGTCAACGGCGGTGCCACCTGGGTTGCCTCCGGTCCAACCAATGCCTCAGTTAGGGCCCTCGCTATTGATCCGATAAATCCTTCAACTGTCTATGCTGGAACAGGCAATGGTATTTACAAGACGATCGATGCTGGCAGCACGTGGACGCCAATCAACAACGGGGTCGTCTTCCCTGTCGGCAACGCTAACTACCCAATCGCCGTCCGAAGTTTGGCCATCGACCCGAGCAATTCAGCTATAGTCTACGCTGGCTGCAACCTCGGGTTCTATAAGACCACAAATGGCGGAGGAACCTGGATCAAACTCGGGAATTCCGGCAACGGTCTAACTTCGGAGAGTGTTCAGTCTGTCATTATCGATCCAGTCACCCCTTCCACCATTTACGCTGGCTTTAACTCTGCCGGTATTTTCAAGAGTACGAATTCCGGCGCCAATTGGACCGTTATGAATTCGGGCCTCGGTACTTCCGCAAGTAGGAACATACGGTCAATGGCGATCGTTCGGACTGCCCCGGCTACTCTCTACGCTGGAACACTAGCCGGAGTCTTCAAGACCACGGACGGCGGCACAAACTGGACAGCCGTCAACAATGGACTCCTGGCCCCATACAGTGATAGCTCCTCGCGCATTCCTGAATCGGTCAACGCCATCGTCATCGATCCTTTGAACCCCAACACTGTTTACGCAGGCTCCACTAATTCCGCGTTGTCGAACGGAGCACTTCCGTTGATGTCGATCTTGAAGAGTACAGATGGCGGAGCAAATTGGACCGCCATAACCAATGGGTTTGGTGGTCTAAATAATGGAATTTTTGCCCTTGCGATTAGTCTTTCTGATCCCTCCCAGCTCTACGCCGGAAACGCCGGAGACTTTGACGGTTTTGCCGCGAAGATAAATGCGAACGGTGTGAGCCTCAACTACTCGACGATTGTCGGCAGTAGTCGGGGGGATTATGTCGCCGGAATCGTTCCCGATGCTGCCGGCAACTCTTATCTCTTTGGCTGGACTGGCGGGACCAATTTTCCGGTGACCGCTGGTGCGTTTGATACAACCCTCAACGGCCCCTCCGATACTTTTGCGATGAAGTTGAATCCCACGGGCACCGCCAGGCTCTATTCAACCTTCCTCGGCGGAACCGCCTTCGAGGATTCGTTTGGACTCGCGGTTGACGCCGCCGGAAATGCTCATGTTGTAGGCTGGACAACGTCCACAGATTTTCCGGTTACCGCTGGTGCTTTCCAAAGCACCCTGCGTAGTACCGGTCTAATCGGCACTACCGATGCTTTTGTAACCAAGCTAAATGCGACCGGCACCGCCCTTGTTTATTCAAGTTACCTCGGTGGCGCGGGTGATGAATTGTTCGACTTCCAGGGCAACAATCTCGCCCTGGATCCGTTGGGCAATGCCTATGTCGTGGGATACACCTCAGATATCAAAACGTTTCCTTCCTATAGCTTTGCGAACGCTTTTAGCGACTCATTCGGTCCCAGCATAACTTTCGTTGCCAAGATCGAAGGCAACACTCCGTCATACAGCGTCTCCGGGAGACTGACGACCGCGGCCAACGTTCCAATCGGTGGTGTGATGGTTCGAGCGTTCAACGCTAACTTTTCCCGTTACACTTTCACTGATCAGGATGGCTATTATTCCATCGTCAGTATTCCTGCAGGCGATTACACGGTCGCACCGGGCCGAGATGGCAACAATGGTCATTTTGTTTTCACTCCGAACCCTAGATCTTTCCCTGGCCTAAGTTCGAATCAAACAGCCAACTTCACCGGCACCCAGGTTTTCGATATCACCGGGCGAGTGACAAGCTCAACGGTGCCTGGCCTCGGGGTGTTTGACGTAACGGTCACTTTAAGCGGAGCCGCTTCTGCCACAACTAATACCGATGCCAATGGCAACTATGCCTTTAGGGATCTGACGCCGGGCGCTTACACCATGACCCCTTCAAAAGGGGGCTTCACCTTTGACCCGGTCAATCGTGCCACTACCATCACTAATGCCGACCGGTCGGCTATTGATTTCACCACCGCTACCGGGACGTGGCAGCCCGTGGTACTGACAGCTCCCCAGATATCTGAACTGAAAGCCTGGACTTCCGGCGGAAGGACTTATATTTACGTGAAGCCGCAGTATCCGAACGCCGGCTATCGGATACTCAACTGGGGGCAGCCCAGCCGAGTTGGAAACGACTTTACCGTCGATGCCAATGCCGAGAAGTTCTCCGGCGCTTCGATTCAGTCAGTCGTTACGACTGCCCAAATTTACGATCTCGGCCCACTCGCTAACGGCACCTACAACTTCAACTTCAAAACCTCCGGGACCCTGGCGAAGGCCCTCCAGTTCACCGTCAGTTCAGCGGTGCCGCCAGCGAATCCGATCGATGATGCGCGCACGTTTGTAAAGTGGCAGTATCGAGACTTCCTTAATCGCGAACCTGATCAAGCCGGCGAAGACTTCTGGACCGACAACATCACCAAATGTAACGATCCGGCGCGCCGACCGCCCGGTCAGACCGTGGAGCAATGCACGCTGCGGCAGCGCGAGACAACCAGCGCAGCATTCTTCTTTTCGCCTGAGTTTCAATACACAGGTTACTTCGTTCACCGAATCTACGTCGGAGGCTTAGGGAGACAGCCGAAGTTGTCCGAGTTCACGCCTGATTCCTTAATAGTCGGCAACGGCATCTTCGTCGGTGGTCAGCTTTCGGGAGCGAAGATTAACCAGAACAAGGCCGCCTTCGCCGCGCAGTTTGTAAACTGCGTGGACCCGGCTAAGTACCGGTGCGCCGAGTTCAAAGCAATCTATGACCAGCTCACCAATCAGGCGTACGTGGACAAGCTGTTCCAGAATACGGGCGTCAATGCGAGCGCAGCTGACCGTACCGCTTTGGTCAATGGCTTGAACCTCGCGACGGAGACGCGAGCGAGCGTGTTGCAAAAGATAGTGGACGGCATAAACGTGATCTCGGAAGGCAACCAGCAGTTCACTACCACGTATGGACAAGCGTTCTATAACTCGGAACTCAACCGCGCGTTTGTGGAGTTGGAATACTTCGGGTACATGAAACGAGACCCTGATGAGGCGGGCTATGCATTCTGGCTGGCGAAGCTGAATCTGTTTGGCGGCAACTTCGTAAACGCAGAGATGGTGCTGGCGTTTATCTCGTCACCCGAGTATCGAGCTCGATTCGGTCAGCCATAGCCCTTAATCATACGTTCGTTTAGAGGTGGGCACCGCCCACCGGGACGGCGTGGACGAAACGAACCGCGTAAATGATTAGACGTTATTATTTGCGGGACTGGTTTCGTCTCGCACGGCCGGGTGGGCGGTGCTCACCTCTAAGCGAACGTATGATTATTTAGACGGACGATTGGTTTGTTGGGGTAAATGTTTTCGTCCACGGCTCACCGGTGGGCGATGCCCATCTCTAAACGAAACGTAGCCTGCGGTCCCCGGGGCGGTGACGGAGTGCCGCCCCTACAATGCTTCACCGAGGCCTTCGTTCCGTAGCTACCTCTTCCCTTTCCTCCGACAATCCCTGGCGCATCACATCGAAAGCGGGCAGCCGGCTAATCGCCGGCATCGTTTCCTTGCCACGCACCGAGTACCAGATTATTTGGTTGAGGATCAGTGGATCAGCCATATCCGCGTGTGACATGTTTTGTTCAGCCGTTCGTTTCATCCAATAAGCGGTCGCTGCCTCGCGCGGTCTCGGAGTGATTAGATTATCCAAAGCGATGTTCGGCAGTTGCGCTTCGTAAGGTCGCAGATCGGCCTCCTGGCGAAAAATGTTTACCGGCACTGCGGTGCCATCGAGCTGGTTCATCGGTTGGATTCCCAACAAAAGCTCAATCGTCCGAATCAGGCTTACCGTATTATGGAATTCGTGAATGAGGAGACCGGGACGGTTGTAGGCGCTGATAACCAGAGCCACGCTGCGATGCGAGTCAACGTGATCGGGACCGTCCTGCGCGTCATCCTCAACGACGACAATCGCAGTGTCTTTCCAATAAGGACTTTTGGAAACAGCTTCAACCAGTAGGCCCAAAGCGTAGTCGTTATCGGCGACGAAGAATTGTGGCGTGGGATTCCCGGCACTCAGCCCCACCGTATGGTTATTCGGCAACCTTAGGATTGAAAGATTTGGGAACGTCTCCTTACCTGCCGCGCGTTCGGTCACGAAGCCACGAAACTCATCAAGCCAATCTCCCAAACGTGACGTACCACGAAAACCCGCGTCGCCCTGACTGCTGACCAATGGGCTGGTGCGTCCAGCCGAGCCTTTCGCCGCGCGGTATGAGTCGGTGGTCATGGCGTCTGGCGTCTCCATGTCGAAATTGCGACACGTGCTGCTGTAATGACCCTCGAGCGATTTCTTGGTGGGGAATGCCGAGACCGTCGGCGAAATGTCGGGGTAGGTCTTCGAACGATTCTCTCTGATCGCTGCCACGTCCGCTTCCGAAAGTGTGCCAATGAATTCGCCGTAGTTCCGATACGTCAGCCCGGCGCGGGCCGCCGCATCCCACAAGTAAAGCGTCTCCGGCTCGGCAACGTCACGAGAACCGTTCAAATAAGGAATGAAGCGCTGCATGTAGCCCGCCACCTCTGCTGCTTCCACTGATCGTCCAAACAGTGGTGGCACGCCGCGCAACGGATTGTAGTCGGGCAGCCGGTTGAAGCCTTCGTAGTCATAACCGCGCCCGCGCCGGCTGTAATCCCACCGATACGCTTTGTCTACGTAGTCACTGGAAAATGCCGCGGTTGACCAGTTGTGACCGTCGGGACTTGCCTCTGAGTTGACGAAGAACCGATCGAAAAGTCCGAAGCGAAGCGCGAGGGCGCGATGGTTGGGAGTGACTGCCTGTATTACGCCGTCGGGTCGCTGCGCTGCTTCACCAGCGCCGAAGATTGCCAGCCGTGGATCGCCGTCAGCCGGCTGGCCGTTTCCCGCTCGCGGGACATCACCAAACACCTGATCGTAAGTACGATTCTCCTTGATGACGTAGATGACGTGCTTGATCGGAGACGAACCGGGAAATAACTTTGTCACCTTGGGGCCCAGCAGATTGTTGTTACGCATCACCTGCTGCGTATATTGCGCCAGGGCCGGTTCCTCAGGAATGGGAAACGAGCTAATGTTCCCAGTTACGAGTGAAATGCTGTACTGCCCACCCTGTCCGCTGCCGCGACCCGTGCCGGCGGGAAAGCGATCGTTGGCTACGTTGGGGCTGCGGCCCGAGTTGTTAACCACAACGGACGAATTTTCTACTCCAGTTCCCTTTCCGTTGCCTACAAAAATGGTTTGGCCGGCAACGGCCACCGCCGAAGGATATTGACCAGTAGGTATAAATCCACGCACTACGCTGATGTCCTCCGGCTCGGCACGATCCTCCTCTTCGGGACCTTCCTCTGCGCGTTCCGGTTCACTCACTTTGCTCGATGACCGAACAGGTTGACCCCCTCCCTCGGCCCGCGGCGAAAGTTTAATAACGGCCACGGAATTACTATGAGCGTTGGCCACATACAGAGTGTTTCCCTTGAGCGCCAGACTTTCCGGACTGTTGCCAGTCAACGCGTCTTCGCTCAATCGAACATTGATGCGTTCGACTTCCTTGTACGTTTGGGTGTCGATTACCGACACGCTGTCAGCGTTTGAGTTGACGACGTAGAGCCGGGTTCGGTTTGGATTCAGCAGCATCGCGGTTGGATGGCGTGCCACTGGAATATAAGAAACGGAGCGGCTGAGATTTCCGGTGTGGACCACCGCAACAGATGCGTCGTTCCAGCATGAGATGAAAACGGTCAGCGGCGTATTTCCGGCCACCTGCTTTGGCGTGACCACCGATAGACCAACCTCCGCGACACCGGGTGTAGCGACAACCGCATATGGATAGATGAATGCGTCAGGGTTCGAAGGATGGCGCAGGTCCACTCGCGTTAGTTTCCTGGCGCCGCGCAGATCGCTGATGATGCCAAGACTATCACCGAGATTATTGGCGACGAACAAAGAGTTGCCGTCTGGGCTGATAGCGAGTCCGGTGGGATAGACAGGCGCACGATCCCGATTGTATCGAGGCGAGGGTGCAGCAGGTGTAAAGCCACTGACATCTATGAAAGGAGCGGTGACTGTCGTCTCCGGCCCTGCCGGTGTCGGCGTGATCGGGATTTGACTTCCGGCGTGGAAACGAAAGATCCAGATCTTGTTTTCGAAGCCACCTGCTGCAAACAACGAATAAGAACCATCGGCTTCCGGGACCGGCGAGAAAACCAGGCCAACGTTCACGCTTTGTGGAGACGGAAAGTAGACGTTCTGGATTACGGCCGGCGCCGGCTTGGCGTTCAGATCTATCACGGACAACGACTGATGACCTCGATTACCCGCCGCGTTGAACTGGAGACCAAAGCCACTGTTTACGGCGATGAGATATCGCCCGCCGCCATCTCGTCCCGTGTGATCGGGGCTGCGAACAAAATCTACCGGCAATGCGCCCACCGCCGGCTGTCTGGTTGTCAGATCAACCACGAGTGAACCCGCAGGGGTTATGCGACGACCTTCCGCCGCTGGTTCGTCCTCGCGATCGCGCCGTGCGGACGTGCCGGTAACGCCGATTAGGAGGACTACCATCAGGCACCCAATTAAAGCAGTGGCGTAAAGAGATTTCCTTCGCTCTCTGTTAGTCATAGAAGACCCTTCTTAAAACAATCTGGAGTTGGCTACGAGTGCGGTTGCGGAACGGGCGTAGTTTACGGCAGACGCGCTGCCGGCCGAAACATTTTAATCCAACATTGAGAACCTGCGGTCCGATGAAGTCAGTGCCATCAACCCGTTCGCGCCTGTGCCGCCCGATGTGCGGAAGGGCTGTGAGACTGTGTGAAAACTCCGGTTCGCGGCTATGCCGCCCAGTGTGCGGTGGCGGCTATGCCCCACCGGACGCGGCAACCCTCATCATTCCGGGGCTCCGCCCCTGTACTTTGGGGCGTAGCCCCAAATCGCATTCGTCGTTGCCCGGAAGGGCA
>JANNJZ010000408.1:0-24192 GCA_031396065.1 Pyrinomonadaceae bacterium
GGATGGTGCCCGAAAGCTGCAGCGTACGATTGTGTCTGACTCCAGCAACCATGTTTCTTAGTTCTAAGTTCTTGTCAGAACCACCTGCGTTAGCGGGTGGGCGTTGTTCACTCGAACTTGTTAGTCACGTTCGTTGTTCACTCAAACTCGTTAGTCACGTTCCACCCGCTTACGCAGGTGGTTCTGACTGCTATTCCGGGGTCATTTCAAATACTGCTCTATCGGCGGATGCAGAAGTTCTTGCGTCTCCGGTGAACTCAAGTTGTCTGGCGTCACCATAATGACGCCGGTATCAATTCGCTTTTCAACTGGTTTTCCCTGGAGATGCTCCACCATTGTGCGTACGCCGAGATACCCCATCTTGAAAGGATTCTGTACCACCATGCCGTGCAACTGTTTGTTGCGCATGGCCTCGATAAACGTTTCGCTCGTGTCGAAACCGATAAAAGTAATCTTGCCGGCTTTGCCAATGTCCTGGAGCGCCAGCAGCATTCCAGCCGCTGAAGATTCATTAGGCGCAAAGATTCCCTGTACCTGATCAGCAAAGCGGTTGAGCAAATTCTCAGAAGCGCGCTTAGCACTGTCGCGGGTCGCGCCGGCATATTGGTCTCCGGAAATCAACTCGATGCCGGGAAACTTTTTTAGACCCTCAACAAACCCGTCCTCGCGATCCTGCGTCGACGCCGAGCCCTCCTGATAGCGCAACATCAAAACTTTGCCCTTGCCACCCAGAAGTTGACCCATTCTCGCTGCTGCCAGCTGCCCACCTTTGCGATTGTCCGTCGCGACGAAACTGACGATTGCCTCTGACGCCAGCGCCGAATCGATAATGACTGTTGGCACGCCAGCTCGCTTTGCTTCTTCCGCTGGACGAACCAGGGCGCGATTATCGAGTGGCGCCAGCACGATGCCGCTTACACCTTGCGAACTGAAACCTTCAACCACCTGAATCTGCTGTTCGCGATCGTCCTCGCGCAACGGGCCTTTCCAAATCACTTCAACCAGAGTGCCCTGGGCCGTAAACTCGCCCGCTGCCTTGAGACTGCCGGCATGAATGCTCTTCCAAAACTCATGCGTCGTGCCCTTGGGTATTACTGCAATCGTGAACTTCTTTGGATCGCTCGTGCCCGGCGTTCCCGGCTTGGTACAGCTCAGCGCGATGATTGCAGTTAAGACAACCAACAGGGTTAGGGGTTTTCTCATGTGTTCCTCTCAGGTTTCGGTTTCAGGCAGTCAAGCAAACTGTTGGTTTGCGACGGGTTGCCACTCAGGTTGAACTCCCACCACGCACCGCAAACTAACAGTTCGCTTTACATTCGGCGGAATTGCGGACCACGCTGTTCAGCGTCCCGATCTTTTCAATCTCAACTTCCATCTCGTCACCGTCTTTCAGGAACACGGGCGGCTTGCGCGCAAAACCCACACCCGGTGGCGTGCCGGTCGCGATCACATCTCCGGGTTCCAAGGTAATCGTTTCCGATAAGAACGCGATTAACTCAGGCACACCGAAGATTAGTCGATCGGTGTTCGAGTCCTGCATAGTTTGGCCATTGAGTCGCAGCTTGATTGATAGCTTATGTGGATCGGGAATTTCGTCGGTCGTGACAATGAACGGTCCCATGGGTGCAAACGTGTCACAGGATTTACCGCGTTGCCATTGGCCGTCAGCAAACTGGAAATCTCGCGCACTGACGTCGTTGAAAGCCGTGTAGCCCAGGACGTAGTCGAAGGCACTATCCAAGCTGACATTCTTCGCGCGTCGCCCGATAACCACTGCGAGCTCGGCTTCATAGTCAACTTGTTCACTCGTGGCCGGAGTAACCACCGGCTCACCAGGGCCGATGACCGCGGTGCTGAATTTCGAAAAGACCACCGGTTTTTCCGGGATCGCCATATTGCTTTCAGCAGCATGGTCACGGTAGTTGAGTCCGATGCAAATCAATTTTCCAGGGCGAGGAACGGGAGCTAGCCAATAGGCGTCTGCCCTGCGCGTCAGCCAACCCTTTTCCGCGGCCTCGGCGATGGCACTCGAATCATTGGAAAGCGCGGCATACGTCTCCCGCGCCTTCTGAAACCACGAACCATCTATATCCAACCACTCCAAGTGAGTTGCCGGAGATTTCGCGGACTCGAACAGAGTGTCAAAGCTCAACAAGTATTCGTTGCTCAAAAGAGCCCCGACGCGTGGCCTTTGCCAGCCGGTCGCCTCGGTGGTGAAAGTTATGATCTTCATTCTAGATTCGGGTCTTCCTGTTTCCAGAGTAAGCGCTCACGCTAGTGTGGTGTGCCTAAAGTTCGTATGACAATTCGGGTCGGTCATTTCGCAGGGTGGCCTGCATTAGGTCCGAAGGACCGGCATTCAATAGCCACGTCCGTGAGGGCGTGGATCAGGAATCTCTACCATAATGAGCGCCGAAGGTGCGGAACAAATTTATACCTCAGCTCCGCCAGTGCCGGCCCCTATGGGCCTCGGTCACTATGGGAGTTGCCTCCCACGCCCTAACGGACGTGGCTACTGACTATCGGTCCTTCGGACCTGGGCCCGTGCCACTTCGGCCCTCAGAGCTATTAATCGAACTTTAGGGACACCACACTAGAATGGACTAAACAAGTGTCATAGTCTCGCGGTTATTCCGCTTGAATCGGCGGCCCTTCATTGACGATAACGTAAAGCTCTTGTGGTCCATGCACGCCAATCGCCAGGGTCAACTCAATGTCGGCAGTGCGCGAAGGGCCGGTGATTAAGGTAATGGTCGGACTCAAGTCACTACCGCGACCGACCGCCGCCAGCGCCTCACCCAAAGTCAAACAGATATCTGCTGCATCAAGAATCGCAATATGTACCGGAGGAACCAGCGAAACCAATCGATGTCTTTCAGACTCAGATTCGAGCAGGAGGGTTCCGGTCTCGGCAATCGCCGCCTGCACCGTGCTAATCCCAACGTCGTAATCAAACAACTCCGCCGCAGTGGGCGAGGTGGTGATCTCGTCAACGTAAACACCTATCTGACCTATCAATCGATCAAGCGTAGGAGCGTCTGACAAGGCGATGCGACGCGCTCGCAGCAGTGTTTTCTGCAGATCGGAGATTATGATGTTTAGCGCGGCCACAATCTCGGCCTCGTTATGGGCAATGACGGTGTGACCGCCAACTGCCTTCAGGTTGTCGCTGAATATGTCGACCAGCGAAACGGCTGGGTCACTCGGCAGCGGAGCTTTCCCGTCCAACTCCGCCAAATGGGTTTCCACCTGGTGCTCCCCCTCGGCATGGACCGTGTCGTGCGGTGCACTAGCCGCGAGATGCTCACGGATCGATCCGAGGATGGCGTTGCGCGCAGATACATTTCGTTCGGCTTTCATCACGTTCAATCTCGGCGCTGCTGTTCGAGCGACTCTTTGGAGTGCGGTGACCTGTCACCGCTTTGGTCAGTCGCGACCAGTCGCGACGACGGTTCGCTTGAGTCTACTCTAGGGGACTACGGCGCCAGGCCGCCGAAGGCCAAAGCGGTGACAGGTCACCGCACTCCAAGGACTTGCGCCTCATGAGCCATCAAGGTTATTGGGTTCGTTCTCGATCATCCGCCAAACCTTCGCGCCAAAGTTCGCGGAATGACTGCTGCGCTATCGGCCGCATGTCGCGCCCATTGGTCCAGGCGCCCAGCGGCGGGGCAACTCGCGTAAGGGTAGAGCCAACTTTCCCAATCTTTCCCTCCCGCATCACCAGGCCCTGAAACAATCGCCCAACCTTCGCATTCCACTCATACAAACCGGCGCTGCCCATAACCACAGCAAACACCTTGAACGCCAATCGCTCCATCCGGTGCTTCTTAATCGCCCCACCGGACGCTGACTCCGGCCCGTGCTCGCTGCCTTCTGCTTTCTGCCTACTGCCTTCTGCGGTTTCGCCTTCCGTAATCTCGGCACGAAGATGCAGCAGCAGTTCCGGTATATCTATCTTCACCGGACACACTTCCCGGCACGCCCCACACAGACTGGACGCGTAGGGCAACTGCGCGGCCTTACCTAACCCGATCAATTGCGGAGTGATCACTGCGCCGATGGGGCCCGGATAGACTGACCCGTAAGCATGCCCACCAATCTGCTGATAAACCGGGCAAGCATTCAGGCAGGCACCACACCGAATGCAGGCCAGCGCCTGCCGGGTAACGGGATGCGCCAACATCCGCGAACGTCCGTTATCAAGCAGGACCAGGTGTAACTCCTCTGGGCCTTCATCGGATGGCTTGCGTTTGGTCCCCGTGATTAGCGACTGATAAGTAGTTAACTGCTGACCCGTTCCGGAACGTGGCAGCAGCTTCAGAAAGACGTCGAGATCGGCGAATCGAGGGAGAATCTTCTCAATCCCCATCACCGCGATGTGGACTTTCGGCAAGCTGGTTGTCAGACGCACATTGCCTTCGTTCTCGAGGATCAGAATTGTTCCGGTTTCGGCGACCCCAAAGTTGACACCGCTGATGCCAATGTCAGCGGACGCAAAACGCTGGCGTAAGACCCCGCGGGCGACACTGGTCAGCCGATCAACATCATCGGTAGGTTCAATACCCAGCTTCTCAGTGAACAACTCAGCTATCTGGCGTTTCGTTTTGTGAATTGCCGGCACGATGATGTGTGAAGGTGCTTCTCCGGCAAGCTGGATTATGTATTCGCCGAGGTCAGTTTCAATCACCTCGAGGCCTTCATTCTCAAGCGCTACATTCAGGTGAATCTCCTCAGTCACCATACTCTTGCTTTTGACGATCTTCGCCGCGCCGTGCTGAGCCGCCAGTCCACAGACAATCTGGTTCGCCTCGTCCGCGTCGCGGGCCCAATGCACCTGCGCGCCACGGCTTTCGGCATTAGCGACAAACTGTTCGAGATACTTGTCGAGATGGAGCAGGACTTCATCCTTGATCGCCCGAGCCTCAGTCCGAAGTTCCTGCCAATTCGGCAATCCGTTCGCGGCTGCCAACCGGCGGGTGCCAAACAGAGAGGTAGCGTTACGCAAAGCACCACGCAGTTGCACATCCTCAAGCGCCGCGCGCGCGTTGGCATCAAACGTCTCGGTGGTTAAGTGGCTCATCTTGTCAGAACCGCCTGCGTTAGCGGGCGGACAGTTGGCTCAATCAACAATGCAACACTTGGATTCCCGGTTGAATGAACGATGCAACACTCACCCCACCCGCTAACGCAGGTGGTTCTGACTTATTGTGAAGCCAGCAACTCCGCCAGGTGCATCGCTCGCACGCTCGATCCCTTTCGCGAGAGGCGTCCGCCAATCTGCATCAAACAACTGGCGTCACCGCTGACTACCGCCGTCACCCCGGCCCGCTCAATTGCTTCAATCTTCTGATCCAAAATAGCGACGGAAATTTCAGGATACTTTACCGAGAACGTACCGCCGAAGCCGCAGCAACTATCGGCATTTTCAAGTTCAACAAACTCCGCGTCTCGCACATGGCTGATCAGCCGTCGCGGTTCGTCATGAACATTGAGATCGCGCAACGCATGACAGGCATCATGCCAGGTGACGCGACCCGGCCACCGCGCCCCAACGTCCTCTACTTTCAGCACGCGAATCAGAAAGGAACTCAACTCAAACGTTCGCTCGGCCACCAACCGGGCCCGCCGGCGCCATTCTTCGTCTTCGGGAAACAGCGCCGGATAATGATGGACCATCGCCGTGCAGGAACCTGATGGACTAACGATCGCCTCGGCCTGGCTATCCTCGCAGAGTTCAATAAACCGCTCCGCCAGCTTGCGCGCCTCAGATCGATAGCCGGTGTTGAAAGCCGGTTGCCCACAACAGGTTTGGCGTTCGTCGAATTCAACGGTGCAACCCAGACGACGCAACACCGCCACTGTGCTGGCGCCCACCGCCGGCCACATTTGATCAACCACACAGGTTACGAATAGAGCGACTTTCATCTTATGTAACGGAACCGATTAGATTACGTATAGTGTAAAGCAAACTGTTAGTTTGCGAACGGCTCGTAAGCTCAACCAACGCCGCAAACTAACAGTTTGCTTTACCGTTCCACAAATACCTACTGCCGCAACGCGCACCAGGACATCGTGGGCTGAGACTTGCGGGCGCGGTACATCGCGCACTTCCAGCCGACCCACGTCGACCAGGACGGACGCCCTTCATCGTTGTCTTTTCAACAGATGATATAGGACCTATTTCCTTAGCTCCATCTCAATATCGCTGGTATCCAACCGGCCCGCATCTCGCAACGCTGCGAATTGTTGCATCGTTTCCTTAATCCCAACCTCAAGTGGGGTCGACGGCAAATCGCCGACTACCCGCCTGATTGCGGCATCATCGATCGCCGCTGCAATTGGAATTGCGGCACCACCAAAGGTAGCCAACTCGCGGCCCGCTTCTCCGTTAATGACATCCACGATCCGGGCGACCTCTACCGTCTCACCATGAAGATTAAAAACATGAGCTCCTTCCGGCGCGTGGTCAGCGCAGGAGATAAAAGCTGTGGCCGTGTCGGCGACGTACTGAAAGTCCGTGGCCCCGCCAAATCGAATATGAAACGGAACTCCCAACACCGCGGCTTTCATCGCTTTGGTGGGATCACTTGTTAGCCCCGCGTCGCGATTGACTCCGTACACCGTCAAGGGTCTGAGTCCCACGCTTGAAAGTCCATAATTAAGAAAGTAAACGCGTGCGCTACCTTCGTTAGTTCGCTTGAACACACCGTAATGCGTGCTCGGTTCACAGACGGCCGTCTCATCAAGTGGTTGATCGTCCTCACTCATTCCAAACACGGCGGCGGAGCTGGCGTAGACTATCCGCTCAATCCCGGCTACGCGAGCGGCCTCAAGAACATTTAGGGTTCCCACAACGTTCACCAACGCGCCCGTAGCGGGGTCAGCCTGACAGGCCGGAACCTGAAGGCCTGCCAGATGAATAATGCGGCGTGCTGATGAACTTTCGACCGCCTTCATCACCGCCGCGGCGTCGGTGATATCAGCCGTCAAGAACCGAACCCGACCGAGATCCCCCGGTTGCATGATTGTGCTCAGCCGCCGGGAATCATCGCTGCGATCAAAAACTTCAACGTTATCACCCCGCTCGGCAAGTGCCTTTACAATCCACGAGCCGATGCAACCCTGAGCGCCGGTGATGAAGTAGGTTTCAGACATGTTATGCCGCAGCTGCTGCTGGTTGAAGTTGATAGAATCTGGCCGCGTTACCGCTAAAGATCATCGCTCGTTCTGCGTCGCTAAGTTCCTGGAGCAGTGACTCAAATGCTTCCAACACCTGCGTATATGAAGCTGCTAATAAACAGACGGGCCAGTCGCTGCCAAACATCATCCGTTCTGCTCCAAAGAATTCAAGTGCCTGTTCGACATACGGCCGCAGGTCATCATGCCGCCAGGTTGCGTGGTTCGCCTCGGTAACTAATCCTGAAAGTTTGCAGAAGACATTTCGATAGGCCGCAACTTCCTTGAGCGCGGCGGCCCATGCTCTCGTCTCGCCGCCGGCAATTGGCGGCTTGGCCATGTGGTCGATCACCAAACGCAGTTGCGGGCAACTATCCGCAACCGTTTTCACGTGTTTCAGGTGGCGAGTATGCACCAGCAGATCATAAGAGACTCCATGCTGTTCGAGGATCTGCAATCCGCATAGCACCTCAGGTTGGACCAGCCAGTCATCAGCCGGCTCACTCTCAACCAGATGCCGCACACCCTTGAATTTGGGATTGGCCTTGAAGGCTTCGAGGTCCGCGGCCATGCCCGAGTCGGTTAAATCGACCCAGCCCACGACACCGGCGATGAACTCATGCCGGTCCCCGATGCTCAGGAGCCAATCGGTTTCCGCAAGGCTATTGCTCGCCTGGACCAATATCGTCTTGGCAATGGTGTTGTCGTTTAGGATCGGCTCAAGCATTTCAGGCAGGTAGTCGCGATAGAGGACGCCAAGCTCCGGACTCATCCAGGGATAGTCAAACCGGCCCACCTGCCAGAAATGTTGATGACTGTCGATGATCATATTCTCGCCCTGGGACCCCGGGTGGGCATAAAGGTGTTTAGAGTGAACCACCCTCAAACTATCCTGTGATTCCTCGACATCCTGTCCTTAAACTACCGACTTTACTCAGGCTCATTCGTACGTTTAGAAGATCCCAACAAATGTCGGCACTCTAAACACCTGTTTGTCCTCAATACTTCCCTTCTCGTGGCTTCTGCGCCCGCTTCAATTCATGATCCTGCCGTGGTTCTCCGTCACACTCCAAGGCGATTGTCGTCACCAGCGCCGGGGCTAACCGAGGTAATCCAGTTATGCGCACTCGCCAATCGTTCTGCTCAAACTTCACGGGCTGATTCGTGGCCAACAGTCTCACCGACGTTACCTTGTTAAGCAAATTGCCCAGCACGACCGTTCCGCCCGGCCAGTAGTGCACATGCATGTATAACGTGTTTCCCTTGCGCGAGAAACTGGCAAACCTCGACCGACTCGGCTGACAGCGGTCGGCGCCGTAAAAAGACTTTCCATTTTTGCTGGTCCAATCGCCTACCGCGGAAAGTATCCGCACTGACTCCAAAGGAATCGAACCATCGCCGGTGGGCCCGATATTGAGGAGATAGTTTCCCCCATCGTGCGCGCAGGTGATGATATTTCGGATGACTGTCTTCGGCGGCTTCCAGCCGCTGTCGGCGATGTGATAACCCCAACTATCGTTCAACGTCATGCACGATTCCCAGGGACGTTCGGCTGATGCTGCAATGCGCTGCTCAGGCGTGTCGAAGTCCTCCGGTATTCTCGAACGGTTATTGATGATGATGTCAGGCTGTAACTTTCTCACCATCCGATTCATCTTTTCCGATTCCCACCCCTTCGCATCCAACGGCCAGGGCACGTCGTACCAGAGCACATCTACCTGGCCATAATTCGACATCAACTCATTAACCTGCCCGTGAATGTAATCAACAAAACGCCGGCGCGCACCCTCGTCATTGAGGCAACGCGCCCCATCAGGATGGTGCCAGTCCATCAGTGAATAATAGAAGCCGAAACGCAATCCCTCGGCTCGGGCAGCATCGACGAATTCCTGGACCAGGTCGCGACCGGCGGCCTGCTTTGGTGCGCAGTAGTTGGTGAGCTTTGAATCGAAATGACAAAAGCCTTCGTGATGCTTGGTGGTCATCACCATGTATTTCATGCCGGCGCGCTTGGCCAGTTGGGCCCAAGCGCGGGCCGCGTTTGGTTTGGGCTTAAACTGTTGGGCCAGAGATTCGTATTCCTTAACCGGAATCCCCTCCATCTCCATGACCCATTCGTGGCGGCCAACCACGCTATAGAGTCCCCAGTGGATGAACATGCCAAACTTCGCCGCGTGCCACCATTTCATCCGGCGCGCGCGATCGGCAATGGTTGACGTGGTCGGCGGTGATTCCTCAACCGGCCGCTGCTCCTGAGCGAACCCGCTTAAACCGGAGCCGCCAGCGATTGCTCCGGCTGCGCCCATGCCAATCAGGTAGTCGCGTCTATTCATCGTGTTGGTTGTCCTTCCGTTGTTATTGAATCGCGAGGTGCCGGCAATTTGTTATACCGTCCGGTTTAGAAAGCAGACTTGTCTGCCTTTTACGTTCGTTTAGAGGTGGGCACTGCCCACCGGTACGACGTTGCTTACACCATTCACTGAATAACCACCGGTTGAATATGTATCCGACTCGTGTCTTCCACGCCGCACCGGTGGGCGGTGCCCACCTCTAAACGAACGTATGCTTTGAAGTAAACGAACGACGCATTGGTTCTATGCAGTTACCTCTCCCGCTCCATCGTCCGCGTTGGAAACGTAAATCTCCGGCGTTAGTCCGGTCGCATCGGCATAACCCTGCGCGACGATTCGCTTGAACTCGTTCACGTTTTCCGCATCCACAAGATTCACCGTGCAGCCGCCGAATCCACCCCCGGTCATGCGGGCCCCATAAACGCCCGGAAGGCGTTCCGCCAGGTCAACCATCAGATCCAGCTCTTTGCAGCTGACTTCGTAATCATCCCGCAGACTGCGATGGGAGTCGTTCATCAATCGGCCAAAGACATCGAGGTCACCTGCTTCGAGTGCCTCTGCGGCTTCAATCACCCGGACGTTTTCAGTGATGATGTGACGACAGCGACGGTAAACCACTTCGGACAGTTCTCCTCCATACCGTTTCAGATCAACCTCGGTTACATCCCGCAAGGCCCGTACATTCGGCAGGCTTTCAGCAAAATGTCGAACGCCCGCTTCACACTCAGCCCGGCGGGTGTTGTATTCCCCCGCGCCCAGGGCATGCTTCACCATCGTATTGCAGATGATCAGCCGCGCCGCGGTTGGCAGCGGTACTAGCCGATAATCGAGTGAACGACAGTCGAGCATCAGTGCTCTCCCGGCTTCGCCGCAACAGGAAACAAACTGGTCCATGATCCCGCAGCGCATCCCCACAAACTCATTCTCCGCGCGCTGACAAAGCTTTGCCACTTCAACCGGGTTGACGCTGACGCCGATATTGTTAAGCAACGCGTAGCAAATCGCGACTTCGATCGCAGCCGAAGAACTCAGGCCTGAGCCAATGGGAACTTCACCGCGGATACGCAGCGTCGCACCCCTGAGACGATAGCCCGCGCGTTGCAGGGTTACCGCTACTCCAAGCGGATAATCGCTCCAGTGGCCAGAAGCTCTTGGATCTGGGTTATCTAAATCAAACTCGATCTCTTCAGCCAAATTCTCAGAGAACAAGACTAACTTGCGATCAGCACGCGTAGAGATCGTCGCGAACGTCGAGAAACCGATGGCCACCGGCATGACGAAGCCATCGTTGTAATCGGTGTGCTCACCGATGAGATTGACCCTGCCCGGCGCGCGAAATGTCCGGGCGGTCGCTATCTCGGTGTTATCAACGTCGACTTTCACTTTTTCAATCATCTCTCAAATGGGGTTCGTGTCTCGCTTGAGCGCCAAGGTGACTGTCCCGCGAAGCAATCTCACTAGCACCGCGGCTTCAGGTGCCGCGTGAACGCCGACTCGTTGGAACTGATGTCTGCTCAATTCGTCCAGAGCACCGGCTGCCGTATGAAGAAATTCCTGATTGCTTCTTCTACCTTCGAATCGGCTTTCAAAGTCTTCCAGAGGTTGATGTACTCAGCATCGCCAAATGCTTTGCCGGCGAACAGCAAACTACTATGTCGCATCGGCCACTCCGAGTCGTGCATCGCGTCCGGCTTCAGCGGCCAGCGCGTCTTGTCCTTTATATAAGGCGCCATATATTCCACGGCTCGCGATAATCCCCGACCATCTGGAAGCACGAAGGTCCAGAGGTTGTCGTTGGGCCTCGACAGGATCTGGGCGACCGTCGTCATCGCATCGAGATTGAAGAGCGAATAACCGTAGGGTTTGGTCCGTCTTAACTCTTCCGGGAAACTCCCATCGGCGGCAATTTGATTTGGAACCAATACTGTTTTGAAGCGGTCGCGGCAGAAGTCGAGCAGCCGCTGGTTTCCGGTCAAGCTTGCGAACGCGGCGACTTGCATGACCCAGCAGGTGCCATGATTGTTCTTAGCCTCTCGCTCATCAAGACCGTTCTTGCTGGTAGTCATCCAGTCAAGGTAAGAGCTGAACCACAACTTCACTCCTTTATGATCGGCTGGAGCCAGCGCCTTGCCGTTTTGCAGCACTTCGATCGCCCGCGCCACTTCCACCAGGTGGATTGTATCGATTATGCCGATCCCTCTGCCGGTAAACCGCCCATGAATTGCCTGCGCGTATTGCAGGTTCGGATTCATGTGCGTCGTCCCATCTATGAACCAGGCGCGAAGATGGTGACCTGCGTGTTTGGCGTAGCGCGCATCCTTCGTCAACTTCCAGGCAGCTACCAGCGCCGGGACTTGCACGCTCAGCCGCATTAAGTGGCGCCGGTGTTCGGTGAAGTTGTCAGGATTGGTCATCCCATCACGCTGAATATATGGACCGCCGGGATTATTCGGATCGGGCCACCAGTAATCACCCTCGGAGAAGAAGTCGTGCAAACCGCCGGCGCTGCGCGGACTTTGCGCAGCCGTGATCGTGATTGGCTTCTCTGACAAATACTGATTGGCGGCCTTTAGAACTCGGGCGCGATCAAAGGCAGCAATATTGAGACTCGGCGACTGGGCGCTGGTGGGACCGCAGAACAGCATCACCATAAAAGGTAGAAGCAGCGTTGAGGGTCGTGTAACTGAGCGGCGGCGAGCCCGCCTTCCCGACCCCGAGACTACGTAGCTAATGATGCCCATTCCAACTGATTGCCTTTCCATCTCTTGAATTCAATTCGCTCAAATCAACTTCGGTCACTACGATCAGCTCAGCGCTGGGCTTCTTAGACAGGGTTAACAGAATTC
Organism: Pyrinomonadaceae bacterium; assembly: GCA_031396065.1. Lineage (GTDB taxonomy): Bacteria > Acidobacteriota > Blastocatellia > Pyrinomonadales > Pyrinomonadaceae > PSRF01. The sequence continues at coordinate 12,374 of JANNJZ010000408.1, forward strand.
ACAAGACCGACTCACCCCATAGCCCAACTGAACCATGACCCTCAACTATCCTGCGAATCCTGCACATCCTGTCCAAAACACTGACTGCAGCCCGAGGAGATCGAACCCATGATTGTTTGAGGCAGTTGCTATTTCCGGTTGCACAGCTGAAATTGGATGAACCATTTTCTTGGGATGGAAGAATTGTAACAACCAAATACGGGGAACGCGATCAGTACAACCTCGGCCGGGTCGCCCAGTCCCAATCAGCTGTTCGTTTAGAGAGCACACTTGTGTGCCCCTGGCAGGAATAACTCAATGATGTCTGTGGCAGCGCGAGAGGGCGCACAAGTGCGCTCTCTATTCAGTTGCTCCCCCGGTGGTCTGCGCTACGCTCCGACCACCGGCTACTATCTGACAGCCCTCCAGGCTGAGACCCATCTGCTTGCGTGGTTTTGACAAAACTCTTGACACGAAAATATGTTGTTGTTCATATTGCGCTCATCAACCGAAAGAAGTTATTGATTTAAAACGCAACAACTGCAGGCGAGTTGTTCAGACATCCGCCAGAGTAGCCAGATGCCCTATGGCAGTTTTCACTTTCGTTTTGCTCTTGGTTGCGTCATGAAAAATAGCTGAGAAGGATTAAGAGAAACCATGACGGACGATGCTGAGGAAAAGAAAAAGAACCCGGACGGTTCTCATGATGCGAGCAGGCGACGCTTTCTCAAGGGTGTAGGAATCGCCGGGGCCGGAGCCGCGATTGCTGATAGCATCCTTATCCAAGCGGACGCAAAAGAAGCGCAAGTCGTCGGCAGCCGACCTGTGTCCGGTAACTTGAATGTTGTTCTTAACATCAACGGAAAGCGACGCACGGTAAAGGTCGAGCCACGTACTACGCTGCTCAACACTCTGCGAAACAATCTCGAGCCTCCGCTCACCGGACCGAAGCTTGTTTGTGACGCTGGGACCTGCGGCGCTTGCACAGTGTTGTTAGACGGTAAGCCGGTCTATTCCTGCTTGATGCTGGCAATCGACACCACCGGCAAAGAAATCACAACGGTTGAGGGATTGGGTTCACCGGATGCACTCAACGCGGTTCAGAGCGCATTCGTCGACAAGGATGCATTGATGTGCGGCTTCTGCACTCCCGGTTTCATTACCACAATCTCCGCCTACGTTCAGAAGCATCCTGGCGCCACCGGGCAAGAGATTCGCGAGGCGTGCAAAGGAAACTTCTGCCGGTGTGGCACATATCCGCGAGTTTTTGAAGCTGCCATCGCCGCTGCCAAGGCAAACATCACCGACTGAAATGCGGCAGAACTATTACCGCCACAGATTCACACAGAAAGACGCAGGTAAGAAATTTGAAAGAAACAATGCACTATCAAACGGACTTAGATATCCGTGAAAATCCGCGTTCATCTGTGGCTCACCGGTTTTCCTTGTAGTTCGTATCGGAGACACTTATGCAAGAGGTTAAGAAGAAAAAGAAAGTCAAAGTCCCCAAAGTCGTCAATGGCGTGGAGACGATGGTTGAGATCGAAGTTGACGACGTTAGCGGGCCGGCTGGGGTCCGAATGATAAGCACACTTTACTTAATCACCACCTCAGACGTGTTGATGGACCAATCAAGGTCGCCGGTATCGCCGAGTACACGTTTGACAAGCGCGCACCCGGGATGCTCTACGGCCGTGTCCTGCGCTCACCTCATGCACACGCTCGCATAGTCAAAATTGATTCCTCGGGGGCCCTTCGTATTCCCGGTGTAAGAGCTGTCGTCGCTGTTACCGACCCACAGGTAGTCAACGCTGCAACCCAGGCCATAACCGAAGCAGATAAGAAGAACCCAACTGAGGTAGGTGCGGCCAAGGCTGCCCCCGTTCCGATGGTGAACTTTGCCGGTGAGCCAGTTGCCGCGGTGGCTGCCGACACGGCTGAAATCGCCGGCGACGCCATTCGAGCAATCAAAGTCGAATATGAAGTATTGAGGCATGTCGTAAGCGCCGAGGACGCGATGAAAGAGGATGCGCCGAAGGTCTTTCCGGAGGGCAACATCGAACCGAAAAACAAGCTTGGCGATTTGGCTAAGGTAGAAGCGGCCATGAGCAAAGGCGAGGTGACGATCGAAGCGGAGTATCGGACTCCAATTATTCACCATGCCTCTCTGGAAACTCATGGGAACATGGTGGACTACCGTGGCGGCGCCTCGGCAATCATTTACGCTTCCACCCAGGGCACGTTTACGATTCCCGCCGATGCGGCCCGAGAACTGGGCCTGCCGTTGAGTTCAGTTACTGCCATTGTCGAACACATGGGGGGAGGTTTCGGCTCTAAGTTTGGCATTGGAATCGAAGGCGCACTGGCCTGCCGCTTAGCTAAGCAGGCCAAGGCCCCGGTCAAACTAATGCTGACGCGCCAGGATGAGTTTCTGCTGGCCGGAAATCGTTCCGGTTCCTGGCAAAAATTCAAAGCTGCCGCCAACCGGGATGGGAAGTTGGTAGCCCTGCGCGCCACCCAATACTTGCTCGGGGGACTGGGCGACGGGTCACAAGCGGGCCAACCCTATATCTACACAGTGCCTGAGTCGTATCGCGAACGCATCGCCATTCATACCCATGAAGATGCTTCGCGGGCAATGCGCGCGCCCGGTCATCCGCAAGCGTCTTATGGAATGGAGTCGTTGATGGACGACCTGGCTGCCAAGCTCGAAATGGATCCGTTGGAATTCCGTAAGAAGAACCTTAAGGACCCCGTTTATCACCGGCAACTGGATCGCGGTGCGCGCGAAATTGGTTGGGACAAACGAAATAAGGTACCCGGGCGAACCATTGGACTAGTCAAACGCGGTATCGGTTGTGCAGTGGGTACCTGGGGCGGCGGCGGCAATAAAGAGTGCAAGGTTGATTTGACGATCTCGCGGGACGGTTCAGTCGTGGTCGCTTGCGGGACGCAGGATTTGGGAACCGGCACCCGCACCTTCACCCGGGCAATCGTGGCCGAAGAGTTTGGACTACAGGTGCAGGACGTAGTGGAGAAAATTGGCAGCTCCAAGCTTGGCGGGGCCAACGCTTCCGGTGGTTCAACGACTGCTGCTTCCCTTTCGCCCTCGGTCAAGGATGCGGCCATCAAAGCTCGACTGGCCTTTAGCGAAAGGATTGCGCCGCTGCTGGGTAACGCCAAACCGGAGGAGATTACTTTTGCAAACGGAACAGTGAACGGCGGCGGCAAATCCCTTTCATGGAAACAGGCGGCGGCGGCGCTGCCGGCGGCTGGGGTCACGGCTCGGGGTGAATGGCGTTCCGATCTTCAAGCCAGCGGCGTACACGGTGCGTGTTTCGCCGAAGTTGAAGTCGACACCGAGACCGGCCGCGTGCGGGTAATCAAAATGGTCCAGGTTCAGGACGTTGGGCTGCCACTTAACCGGCTGGCGGTTGAAAGCCAAATCAATGGCGGCATGATTCAATCGCTCGGCATGGTGCTTTCAGAGCGGGTGATGGACACCGGGCTTGGTATTCAACTTAACCCGGGGTTTGGCGATTACAAGTTGCCTGGAGTGTCCGAGATACCCGAACTAGTGCCGCTAATCGACGATGAGGACAAACGGGAAGCTGTGATTGGAGTGGGCGAGGCGGCCATCATTCCGTCAGTTGGCGCGCTGGCTAATGCAGTCTTCAATGCCTGCGGCGTGCGGGTCCACAACCTGCCGATTACTCCTGACAAGTTGCTTATGGCCCTGATGAAAGCGAGGAAAACAGCATGAAAGCGTTTGAATGGGCCAGCCCTACCACGATCGACCAGGCAGTTCAGTTATTGAAGTCGGCGCCGGTCACGAGTGACATAGATGAAGCCGCGCGGCCCATCGCCGGCGGGCAGGATCTGCTCACCACGATGAAAGACTACACCACCCGTCCCTCACGGCTGGTTAACCTTAAGAGTATTCGTGGACTCGATCGCATCGAAGGTAACGCCAAAACCGGACTCACCATCGGCTCCCTCGTTACGTTAACTCAACTCGAAGATCACCCAGTCGTCCAAGCAAGTTTTCCTGGACTCGTCGATGCTGCTCACTCGATTGCTACCCCACAAATTCGAAACCTGGGCACGGTCGGCAGCAACCTCTGCCAGCGTCCGCGTTGCTGGTACTTCCGGCTGGAAGAGGTAAATTGCCTGAAGAAGGGCGGCTCAGAATGTTACGCAGCCACGGGTGAGAATAAATACAACGCGATCTTCGGTGGTGGCCCATCATTCATCGTTCATCCATCAGACCTCGCCCCGATGCTGGTCGCACTTGGCGCGAGCGTTACAGTTGTGGGGTCAGCTGGTAAGCGAGTGATTCCACTCGATAAATTCTTCACTCTGCCTGGTGACGGAAATATCCGCCGCTAGAACGTGCTCCAAAACGATGAGATCATCACGCAGATTCAAGTTCCGGCATCACCGGTGGCGGCACGCTCTGCTTATGTGAAATTCAAGGAACGGGAGTCCATGGATTTTGCTATGGCTTCGGCCGCGGTCGCCGTACAAATGGGAGCTAACAAAATTCTCTTGCAAGCCCGCGTGGTGTTGGGCGGTGTTGCCCCGATTCCCTGGCGTGCGCCAAAGGCGGAAGAGTTCCTGACCGGCAAAGCTCTTAGCGTGGACGTGCTGGCAGAAGCCGGCAGGCTGGCCCTACAAGGTGCCCAGCCGTTGGAAAAGAACGCCTACAAAGTTCCACTCACTGAGACGATGGTCCGACGCGCGTTAGTAAGGGCGGTTAACCCTTTGACATAAGTCGGCGTAATGAGAGTGCTGTCTCTCTACAGGCGCATAGAGTCCAACCTTCAGGTTGCCGCTGGCCAGACACGCAAGCTAAAGCTTGTACTCTAAACGCCTGGATTCGGACGTCGTTTTACCATTCCGCGTCGGGTGATAAGACACGTGGTCCGGAATGTATTAATTGCTGGAGAAAAAGAATGTCAAATGAGATAGACGAGGGTGTTGCCGAACACAACCCAGGCAATGTGATTCAGAGTTCCTTTTGCGGCTCGCTCCGTTCGAAAAAATTTTTCATGATGGACGCCCTGGCTACTGAGGCGGAGCAATATCTCGACGCTAGTAATCATTGCTGGTGCCGGGAAACTCAGCAGGTCATTGCCCCAGACAGCGGTCGCGTCCAACCCCACCGCTGCGTCCCCGGCCGGTCGTGTTACAGCTCGGCGCTTGAGAGTGTATGATTGCGGCATTCACCGTAAAGCAAACTGTTAGTTTGCGGGTCGCGGTTTGATCGCAAGCTGAGCCTGGCCGCAAAGTCGCAAAATGAGAGTTTGCTGTACACGTTGGGAGGCAAAAACAAAATGCGAAGATTTTGGGTACTAGCGATCCTGCTTGCAACAACTGCTGTACTTGGCAGTTCCCTTTCGTTTAGTTCACGAGCCGATACTTCTTTCATCAGAGGCGATTACGTCGAGGTGCGCACCGCCAGTGTATTTGCCGGCGCTTGTCACTACAACGGCGAGATCACTACCGCGGGTCGCGACGCTCTGATGGCCTGGAACGTCAAATCGGGTGAGTGGCGAGGGGTGGATTTGGCTGGCGTGCGCATAGTCGCGATCGTCAGCGCCGATGCAAATCTGGCAGAAAACGCCGCCGCGCGAAGCTCAGCAATCATCATTGGAGAAAATGCTTCCGACGCCCAGTCGCGAGCGATGATGGAAGCACTCAGGAACAGGTATGCGGCGACGCTTGGCAGAATTAGTTCGGTGCGTCGTGGCCCTTTGACCTTCGAACACAGGGACAAGGCTTACAAAGTTACTGCCGCCAATTTCGCTACGATCAATATTGAATCTATGCCAGACGACTTGTGCTGCAAGATGCCGCAGTTGGTTTGGTACTCGCCATTGGTTCCGCTGGAGAACCGCAAAGTCGGTTACACCACCAAAGCGATGTACGCCGGGGCTGGTGTTGGCGATCCGTGGCAGACCACTGGTGAGAACAGCGCTTTCTATGGCAGCTTTGTTTTGTAGACCGTGGTCTCTGGGACCGGCTTCCTGGTTAAATGTTCGAGCTTCATGCGTGCAAGAAATTTAAAGTTCGGCCTTTTTAGTCCTCACTGTTAGCCGCCGTTTAGATAAGGACACTCGTGTCCCCCGGCGCAACGGGCAGACAAGTCTGCTCTCTAAACAACAATCGTTTGGAGATGCGCCGTCTCCCTTTCTACCTAACACGATCGTCATGATCGTCATGATCGTTTAGAGAGCACACTTGTGTGCCCCTTGGCTGCAAGTGGCTTTGCCGTAACATCTCGACACGATCGGACGCGCGACCGACTATGACCCACATCGGAATTATCGGCGCCGGCAACATTAGCAATACACACGCGCGGGCGGCGCGCGAAATAGACGGCGTCGAGATTACCGCTGTCTGCGGACACAACCGAGAAAAAGCTGCTCGTATCGCTGAGGCTTACGGCGGCATCGTTTATACCGATCTGGAAACCTTTCTCGATCATAAGCCGTTGGACCTGGTGATGATTGGCAGCCCGTCTGGTCTACATGCCGAACAAGGTATCGCAGCTGCTCGTCGCGGTCTGCACGTCCTGGTCGAAAAGCCAATCGACATAACCACTGCGCGTGCGGATATGCTCATCAATGCCTGCGAGCAAGCGGGAGTGAAACTTGGTCTGTGTTTCCAGGACCGCGTAGCTCCGGACATCGCCCGGCTCAAACAATGGGTCGATGCCGGTCGCTTAGGTAGGCCAATTCTGGTTTCCGGGCGGGTGAAATGGTATCGGCCTCCAGAGTACTACCGCGATTCGCGATGGCGCGGGACCTTCGCCCTGGACGGCGGCGGGGCACTTATTAATCAGGGCATCCACACGGTTGATCTATTGTTGTGGCTCATGGGCGATGTCACGCGGGTCAACGCCAAAGCAATCACTGCTCTTCACGATATTGAGGTAGAAGACACCGTGGTGGCTACCCTGGAGTTTGCCAACGGCGCAATCGGAACACTCGAAGCAGCGACCTCCGCCTATCCCGGTTATCGCAGGCGAATTGAGTTGACGGGCTCGGAAGGAACGATCATTCTGGAAGACAATCAGATCGTCGCGGCGGACTTGCGCAACCAGGGTGAAGATCGCCCCGCTATCGAATGCGACCCGGTAAAAACAGTCGGCACTGATGTTCGATCCACCTCCGCCGTTGTTTCCGACGTCAGCGGGCATAAGAGAATACTGCAAGACTTTCTTTCGGCAATTGCGACTGACGGCCAGCCGATGTGCGATGGTTACGAAGGACGCCGCAGCATCGAACTCGTGGAGGCAATCTACGAATCATCGCGAACGGCCGAAAGTGTAAAGCTAAAGTGAGAAACGAATTCTCATAGCTAAGCTTCGGTCCTATTGGTCCTATCGATCCTATTGTCTCGAAGTCAAATCGTGGCGCTTAAGGAGTTCAATTTGCACAAACTTCTAACCTCGACCCTAACCCTGCTTCTTTTGAACGCGGTGCTTGTTCCTAACACCCTGGGCCAGACAAGGACTATTGCCGTCTTGCCTCAACCTGCGATTCAAACCGCGACGGAAGGAGTCTTCGTCCTGCGGGCTGATACGTCAATTGTCTCGGACAAGCCCAACCAGCAAACCGCCAACTTGCTTACGCAGTGGCTGGCGCCGGCGACTGGTTACACGCTCAAGTCGAAACCGGGCGAGGGCGGTGATAACACGATCAGCCTCAAGCTCGACGCCACTCTGACACGCCTGGGCAACGAAGGTTATCTGCTGGATGTCACGCCGCAGCGAGTAACGATTCGCGCTCCGCAGGCCGCTGGCGTTTTTTACGGCGTGCAGACTTTGCGACAGCTCTTTCCGCCGGCGATATTCTCGCCAAGTGGGAAAGCAAATGCTGCGTGGGAACTGCCGGCGGTGCACATTGAGGATCAGCCGCGCTTTGGCTGGCGCGGCGCCATGCTCGACGTGTGTCGCCACTTCATGCCGAAAGAATTTGTCTTACAGTTTATCGATGCACTCGCTCTTCACAAGTTGAACACCTTTCATTGGCACCTTACCGACGATCAGGGCTGGCGTATTGAGATTAAGAAATATCCGCGTCTGACTGAGATTGGGGCATGGCGCAAGCAAAGCCGGCTGGGCCATGAACGGAGAGAGCCACACGGCTTCGACAAACAACCGCACGGCGGGTTTTACACGCAGCGCGAGATCCGTGAGGTGGTCGAATATGCGCGCCAGAGGCAGATCACTGTGGTTCCTGAGATCGAAATGCCCGGCCATGCGCAGGCCGCGATTGCCGCTTATCCGGAGTTAGGAGTGACAGGAGAGCCACTCGAGGTTTGGACGCGCTGGGGTATCAACGCAAACATCTTCAATCCAAACGAGAAGACCATTCTCTTCATGCAAGACGTCCTGAGCGAAGTGATCAAACTCTTTCCGGGCACGTTTGTGCACGTCGGCGGCGATGAGGCGATTAAGGACCAGTGGAAAGCCAGCCCACAAGTACAAGCGCGCCTCAAGGAACTTGGGCTCAAAGACGAACACGAAGGTCAGAGCTACTTTATTCGACGGATGGATAAGTTTCTGACGGCGAAGGGTCGACGGCTAATTGGCTGGGACGAAATCCTCGAAGGCGGACTCGCCCCGGGTGCAACCGTGATGTCATGGCGCGGCGTAAAGGGCGGAATCAGCGCAGCCAAGTCAGGGCATGATGTGGTGATGGCCCCAACTACTCACACCTACCTCGACTATTACCAGTCTCAGGAACCCGGCGAACTCCCGGCCATCGGTGGGCACTTGCCTTTGGAGACGGTCTACTCGTTTGAGCCCATTCCCGAGGAGCTAAACGCGGATGAAGCGCGTCACGTGCTCGGGGCCCAGGCCCAGATATGGACGGAGTACTTGCCGACACCGGGTCACGTTGAGTACATGGCTTTCCCGAGGCTAATCGCTCTGTCAGAAGTTACCTGGTCACCAAAAGGACGCAAAGACTATCCGGACTTTCTGGTCCGTTTAGGTGTTCATGAAGAACGTTTGCAACTGCTCAACGTAAATTTCAGGCCAATGAAAAAGCCGGCGACGAAGTGATGGATAGCTGCCCTTTATGGATAGGTCCGTTTATGGATAGGTGCGTTTATGGATCGCTGTCATCAATGGACAGTCTGTCGTTTAGAGGGGGGCACCGCCCCCCGGTGCGAGACACGTTTAATCGCGAACCGCACCGGTGGGCGGTGCCCACCTCTAAACGAACGCAGTTGTAGGACGGTCCGCTTAGGGCGTCGCCGTGCCAGTGACACCACCTCGAACTTCACCAGCGAGTATCTTGGCAAGGTCGCGGAAGAAGATTGATCGGGGAAGGACTTCGTCGAACCCAGCCTCTAACGCCTGACGCTGCAAATCTGTTTGCACGTGCGAGAAAAAGCCGAGCAAGGGGACAGACTTAATCGTCTGGTTGGCTTTTAGCTCGAGCGCGAGCTGAACTGGATCGAGCTTCTGATGATGCAGGTCGACGAGGATTAATTGCGGCACGTCTTCGGCAAGGGAGGCCCTCAGCCCATCCAGGGTGCGAGGAAAGTTAACAATCATTTCCAGGGCTTTCCCGGTCTCTCGAATCTTCGAGATGAAGAACATGTCATCAACTACAGCGGTTACAATTCGAATCATGGTGGTTTTTGTTTGGGGGGTCTTGTTCGTTTGGTCTTATCCCACTTTTCGCGTAAAGATGGTACGCAATGGCGACTGCGATTCCTCCACTTAAAGAATCAGAAAAGATTGAGTCGGGCGGCTTTGTCAGCGCGGGCGAGCGCGCAAATCCGGGTGCTTCCAAAATCGTGGTGGCATCATACAACATTCGCTATGCAGTGGGGCGGTTTCTAATCTCCGGAGGACTGCTGAGGAAAGTTGGGATTCACGGTTCCGGGAGACGTGTTTCAGATGTCGCCAACCACATTCACTCGGCTGCACGAGCGTTTTCGGAAGGCTCACTCTTGCCGCGCGTTGATGTCCTGGCCCTGCAGGAGGCTGACAAACAAACCCAACGTGCGGGGGAACATCATGTGGCTCGTGAACTGGCTGAAAGTTTAGGGATGGCCTGGATTCACCTGCCAGCCGGAATTCCCCGAGGCCAGAAACCAAAGACAAGGCAGTGGTGGCTCGACTTCGAGGAGCAGATTGGACTGTATGACGCCGGCGATACGGGTGTCGCCTTACTCAGCCGCCTCCCTACGAGTGATGTCACCCGGCTCGATCTTCCCTGGCAAGAGTGTCCATGGCGTCCTCGTCTGGCGATGGCAGCGACAATTTCAATTGGTCGGCAGAGTTTACGGATCGTTAATGCCCACGTAGATCCGCACGCCGCGGTTGGCGGTCAGCTTGAACAACTGGAGTTATTGATTGCCGAAGCTGAAGCTTTCGACGGACCGCGTCTGATTCTGGGAGACTTCAATACCTTATCCAAGCGAAAGGCCATTGAAACTCGGAACCTTCTGGAATCGCACGGTTACTTGACACCGTTTCCCACGGGCACGCCGACGTGGCGCGGCGCCGGTATTCGCTTGCACGCCGACTGGATATTCCATCGAGGGCTGGAGATTACCAGGTGGGGCGTGGCCCGGCCTCTGAATGTCTCGGATCATTGGCCTATCTGGGTGGAAGTTACGTTGCCTATCGGCAACGTAAAGCAAACTGTTAGTTTGCGATGATACGTAGGCCCCAAAGAAGAGTGGAATCGAACCGACGCAAACTAACAGTTTGCTTTACACGCAATGCACATCATCAGCCGAGACAATTCCCTGCTCCGTCAGGTGCGCGCCGTTCGCGATGGAAAGATCGACGAACTAATCTTCGTTGAAGGCCTGCGTCTCGCCGAAGAGGTCCTGCGGTCCGAGTTAAAGATCGAAGCAGTCATCGTCTCGGAGCAGTTAGCCCAAAAAGAAAAGGCAGCCAGGCTAATCAACGAGCTTGGCCAAGTATCAAACCGGCTGGCATCCGTCAGCGAGATGCTACTTGAATCTATCTCTTACACGAAGACACCTCAGGGAATCGTTCTGCTCGCCTCTCGACCAGAAACGAGCAAGCAACATTTCCAGGTGAATCAACAAAAGCCCGCGCTCATCGTCGTCATGCATCGAATTAACAATCCGGTCAATGTAGGAGCCATTCTGCGTACGGCGGAAGCTGCTGGAGCGACCGGTGCAATCGCGACTCAGCACACCACCGATCCTTTTTCTCCAAAATCGCTCCGCGGGGCGATGGGTTCTGCGTTTCGCCTCCCCATCTGGTTTGGACCAACATTCGACGAGACGATTGCCTGGTGCGACGAACGCCGGATAAAGACAGTCTGTGCCGACGTTGATGGAACAATGATCTATGACGAGTTTGATTGGCGGAAGCCGTCAGCATTGATTCTTGGGCCAGAATCCGAGGGACTTTCAAAAGAGGAGATGGAGAAGGCAGACGCTGCGGTACGAATTCCGATGCGTGGTCCGGCTGAGAGTCTTAATGTTGCTGTGGCAACGGGGATCTTGCTATATGGGGCCGAGAGGCAACGTACTCTGCACCAGAACCAATAGCCGTCAAAAAGGGCAGCCGACGTTTGATTGTCGGGACGGCACTCCGTGGCCGCCGCTCGATGGGGTATCGACACCGTTGGGACCTAAAGGAGCGAATTGCGTGACGAGGGGTGGCGACGGACGGGTGGCGACGGAGTGCCACCCCTACAATCAGGCCAAGATGCTTTATCGAGTCTCAGAAAACAATGGAGTCCTAATCTCAAGTTTCTCTGTGCAACCTTTGTGTTCTCTGTGTCTCGGTGGTGAATCGTCCGTAAATAGCCACCACAGAGACACAGAGA
>JANNJZ010000466.1:0-44750 GCA_031396065.1 Pyrinomonadaceae bacterium
GGCCGGGCTGCCCGGCCGGGGTGCGAGACTTTACGCTGTCGCCCGCTATCGCGGGCTAGCTTAGACTTCATCATTGAGGACCTTTTGTGCAAAGCCACGCTACGACCTCGACAAACTGAAACGGGTCGGACATTACTCGCAGTGGCGGCGCTCCTATGTGCTCTGTTCGTACAGAGCGCATCGCTCGCGGCGCAGCAACCATCGCAACCGCAGCAACAGCCGCAGCCCTCCGCCAGCCCAGCGCGGCAACCGCGAGAACAGAGTCCAAGCTCGACGACTCCAATCGCGCAGCCTGCGCCTGCAGGATCACAACCGGGAACGAACCCGCAGAATCAGCGTCCCCTTCCCGGGGAACAGCAAGCACCATCAGTTGCACCGAATGTGCAGCAACCTGCGCCCGGCCAGCAATCCCAAACCACACCGCCGGGAACAAACGCGGCACCGGGTGCACCGCAGTCAGGCAATCCTAGCGGCACCGTCACCGCGCCCAACGGACAGCAAACGCCCGCCCAGAATGTAGGCATCTCTGCGGGCGTCGCACCGGCGGAACTGCCGACAGACCCGCCGCCCGTGGCGCCCAATTTTGAAGCGCCTGCACGGCCACTGCCGTCAGCCGAGCGGGTCGGAGTGGATATCGCCAATCAAACTCCAATCACTCTCCACGAGGCGATTGGCCTGGCCCTGCAGAACAATAACGACATTGATAGCTCGCGCATCGATGTGAAGATCGCAGAGTTTAACTTGACCGGAGCACGCGGTGTTTACGATCCAATCCTCTCGACCGAAAGTTTTTTCGAAAGCAGGACCACGCCAACCGCCTCGACCATCTCTGGCGCCGTAAATGGTTCTGTCACTCAAAGGGACGTTACCGGGCTCACCAGCCTTAACGGCTTTTCGCCCGTCGGTGGGGGCTCATACCGGCTCGACTTATCCGCATCTCGACTTTCAACCACCAACCAAAACGCGACGCTCAATCCACAATTTCCCTCGACCCTGGTCGCCAGCTATACGCAGCCGCTTTGGCGCGGCCTACGGTTTGACAACAACCGCCGCCAGATTGAGATTGCCAAAAAGAACCTCAGCCTTACTGATGCACAATTTCGGCAGCGAGCCATTGAGGTCATCTCACAGGTCCAGCAGGCTTATTGGGACCTGGTGTTCTCACTCAGAAACTTGCAAGTGCAAATCGATGCTGTGAAACAAGCGCGCTTGCAGGTCGAAAGCAATGAACGACAGGTCGCGCAGGGTGTGTTGGCGCCCATAGACATTGTTGCCGCCGGCACGCAGGTCACCACTTTCGAACAAAACGTCTATACCGCGCAGGAGGCGGTGACTCGATCTGAGAACACTCTCAAGACTCTAATGTTGCCGAATCGTTCGGCGGCATTGTGGACCAGGCCGCTGACTCCCATAACTCCCATCACGCTTGAGCCGCCACGCGTTCCGCTCCAACTGGCGTTGAGCAACGCACTCCGGAGTCGTCCGGAGTTGGCCCAGCTGCAGACCAGCGCAGAGATTAACCGGATCGATACCCGGTATTTTCGAGAGTTAACTAAGCCGCAGATTGATCTCGTGGGCACGTACACTTCCACCGGTCTGGCTGGCACCCCACTTCCGCCCCGGCAGAGTTCGTCCAACACCACCACCGGCGAAATCATTGCCCGCGTCAACATATTGTCTGCGGCCGCCGGCCTGCCACCCCTGGCTTCCACTATTACGACGACGACCAGTACGGTCCCGCCAAACCTGGTTGGCGGTTTGAATACATCGCTGACGAATCTCTTTCAGCGCGACTATCCCACGTATAACGTCGGTGTGCGCCTCTCGCTGCCTTTGCGGAATAGAACTGCGGAAGCAAATCTTGGCAGTTCGCTGGCGATCGGAAGTCGCATCGAGAATCAACGCGCCCAGACCGAGCAAATAATCGAGGCCGAGGTACGAAACGCTACTCAGTCACTAAGGTCCGCTGAGGCTCGTCTCGCCGCTGCTGCGGCATCGCGCTCATCGTCGGAACTACAATATGAAAGCGAGCAGCGACAGTTTAGAGCCGGCACCAGCACCACTTTTCTGGTGCTCCAACGTCAGACAGAACTGCTGTCCGCGCGCGGCCGGGAACTCCAGGCTCAAACAGACCTCAACAAAGCAATTGCCGACTTCCAACGGGCAACCGGAAATACGCTCGAAGCGAACCAGGTTTCTGTGCGTAGCGATACCCCGCCCAGAGCGATTGAGCTAGCTAACGGCGCTGGCTTGTGGGGTGGCCCATTGACGGCACCTGAAACAAAGCCCGTAAGCGACTTAACCACCAGACCCGAGAAATAAACGATGCGGTATCGCGCAAGAAGGCGTGGTTCGACTAAATCCAAGTTAGCCCGCGGAGCGGGCGACAGCATAAAGTCTCGCACCCCAGCCGAGATGCTCGGCCGGAGACCCCGCCCTGGGGTGGAGCGCAGCGGAACCCCAGGAACAGTGAATTGGAATAGTAGAGCCCGCGGAGCGGGCGGCAGTCCCGGAACACGACAAGCGCTGTCGCCAGCTCCGCGGGCTGGATATCTTTGGACGACTAACCTGGGGTTCCGCTGCGCTCCACCCCAGGGCGGGGTCCCCGGCCGAGCATCTCGGCTGGGGTGCGAGACTTTATGCTGTCACCCACTCCGCGGGTTGGGAGTCTGCGTTTTGGAAGTCTCAGAGGACCACCAATCACAATTTTTTGGGCGACACCGGCCAAACGAAGCGTCAAGACTTAGAGTTAGCCTGGTATTGATTCTGTTGACGGGGCTGGTTGTTTCTCAAGCGTCCAATCGAGGCAATGAAGAGGCGAAAGGGATCGTAGTTGTTAGTGCTCCGGCCGCGGGTGAGATCCGGCGCGTTCTCGCAAGCGAAGGGATGGAGGTTGTCGAAGGGCAGCCGATTGCTGAAGTCGCCGTCTACTCACCGGCACAAAGCACACCACCAAAGGGGCCAGACCAGAAGCAGGCAAGTGCCGGTTTAAGTTTTCAGGCGGCGCAGGCGGAGATTGAAGCGGCCCGGAGCGAGGTGGTTCGTCATGAAGTGGAAGTGCAACGGCTGACTCCGCTCGTCGCCTCGGGCCAGGCATCACCAGGAGAACTTGACGGCGAGCGCGCCTTGTATGAACGCTCCCAACAACGGCTGCAAAAGGCGAAGACCGCGGCCCAGCAAGCTCAAGCCGGATTGGTTAGCGCACGCCAACAATCTCGAAACTCCCCAACGTCGATTCCAACTCCGGCGGAACAAATCATCGTTATCCCAGCCTCGGCCAAGGGCACCGTCAGCGCCATTAACACTCGGATTGGCGAGCGCGTTATTGCCGGGCAGCCGCTGGCAACGATCCGCGCTCACTAAGTCACCAGGCGTATAGAGTACAAGCTTTAGCTTGGGGTTTCGCTAGCGACAGCGTGACTGTAGCGCAAGCCGGCAACCTGAAGGTTGTACTCTGAACACCTGTTATCAAGAATCTCACTTAGATTTTCCGTGAGTCATAAGCCCAGTGAAGCAGCGCCTGTCGTTGCCTCGGCCGGCAATCCAGTGCTCCGGGCGGACAGTTCTGCTTGATCTGCGCCAGATGCCTGCGCACTGCGCGCCAACGCTTTATTTGGCGTTCGTCATCCGGGCACCGGCGTCCCATGAAGTAGCGGCAGTACCACTGGAACCAGCCGCGCGGATCTTCGTGGTAGAGCCAACCCTTCCGTTTCCACACAGACAAAGGTTGGGAGGCGTTGACGCCAAAGCAGTTTAGTCTTGGGTCGTGGCGTTCAGAGCAAAGCCTGGCATTCTTGAACCATGCAGCGGGAAACTCGCGACGACAATCTGTCATGTACTTCCCGCCAAACACTCCCAACTCCAGCATTTCCTTAGGCGTCAGTTCCGGATGAAACTCCGGATCGAAGTTCTTACCAATTGGTTCGGTGAGGAAGTAGGCATAGTCCTGCTGCATGAGGTCGTTGACCGCCACTCGACGGCGCGTCCTCATCCGCTCTGTCAAAACTCGGCGTTGTGGTGTCATGAAGTCAGTACGACCTTGCGCTCGCGGCTGTGCCGCCCGATGTGGGGAAGGGCTGTGCCCTTCCGGGAAGTCCCAATGCGATTCGGGGCTACGCCCCAATTACAGGGGCGGAGCCCCGGACTGATGGGGAGTGCCGCGTCCGGTGGGGCATAGCCCGGGGTCCCCGGCGGGGCAGCCCCGCTGGGGTGGCAGGCGCCACCGCACATCGGGCGGCATAGCCGCAAACCGGTGTTTCCACAAGTCTCTATCGCGAGGTGGTAATGACCTCATGACTCGAGGACCGGGCCACATCACGACTGAAGCTGTTAATGAGACCGCCTCGCGTGGCGTGGCAATCACTCCAATTGGCGGTTGAAGGTCCGGTCAACCCCCAGTTCTATTTATTTACTGTTTCCTAATCGCAACTGCCGCGTCAGCCACTCCCGACGATCATTTCGGGCCGCGTCAATATTCAAGTCGTGAGTAGCGTCATACCACTTAACTTCTTTCGGTTTGCTGGCAGCCCCAAAAAACGCATCTGCCGTCTCCCTCGAAATGTATTTGTCGTTATTGGCAAACTGGAAGAGCAACGAGGCCGGCGCCGTATGACCGACATAACCGATCGGGTCAACGTCTTTCACCGCCAGCTTATACGCATCCGCGCCGTTCGTCTTCGGCCCAGACCAATACTTCAACGACCAATCGCTAAAGCTACCCATGCCCGCAATCATGACGTAGGTCTTCACTCGCTTGTCCACCCCCGAGGCGATCGACCCAAACATCGCACCATAATCATGCCCGACGAATCCGATTCGGCGCTTGTCAACCTTTGGTTGCGACAACAATAAGTCGAGCGCACGGCGCACCTCAATGGTTTGATCTACGATCTGCTGATGGTCCGTTGGCCCATCGGTTGGCTCTTCGGTCCAGGGGAAGTAACCCTGGATCAAAAGCGACGCAGTTCCTTGTTTCGCGAGGGCCACAGCTTCGTCAAGGAATTCAGTACGGTCTGACTTAACCTCCCCGAGCCAATGAAACCACAGGATGCCTGCAAAAGGTCCTTTGACAGAAGGCTGGACCAGGTAAGCCTTGATCCGTCCATGCTTCGGAGCATAGGCCGCATAATTGATGTCGCGAATCGTGACACCGTCCTGTTCCTTCGCCGACTCGTCCTTCAGATCAAAAGGAATCGATGAATCGTAGGCAAAAAGGCGTGCTTTGTCTTTCTCAAGCTTTTCTGACGGAACGGTAGCGAGCGTCATTGCGCTCGCCGCCAACAAGGTAGCGAAAAGTAACAAGATTCCAATCCATTGGTTAAATGAAGCAGTGTGCATAAGATTACCTCTTCCGAGAAGGACCTGTTTCCAATCGAGATCAGCCACATGCGATGAAACGTGAAACTAGCCCGACATCGTAGGGGTGGCACTCCGTGGCCACCCCTCCTCGCATTACAATAACCTTCAAAGATTTGGGCACCCTGCGAAACGGGCGCACCATGTGCCGCGCTAACAACTCACGCACTCGACGCTGCGATCTGCCCGCCGACTTAACAGGCTCCTTGGATGCTCTCAAGATGTAATAGCTGCTTCCCAGTCAAAAGAAAAGAGATATCCATTTTATTGGACAGGTAGGCGTTATTTCGGCGGGCTAATGCTGAGCAGTTGAAGCGAACACGATCCACTAAATCACACCAACAACACCGCCCACTCGGTGACTTCATGTTGGCAGATGTGCCGTGAGGAGTGCGGGAGGTCTCTGACCTCTCGTGCTGTGCTTTTGGTTCTCTGGGGCTATGATCCCAAACCCGAGGGCGTAGCCCAGAAATTAATGGCACACTCGGGAGGTCGTAGACCTCCCACACATCGGGCGGCAGAGCCGCGACCTGGGCTTCAGCTCGGTTGCTACGCGTTCCGGGAGCACCTGGACGCAGGAACCACCTGACGCAGACGCAGAGTGGGTTGTTAAAAACTACTCACAGCTTCTCGCGCTCGTTCTCGATGATCGCTTTCCAAAAGTGTTCGGGGTAAGCAATACCGTCAAGACCGTGAAATGTAGACGTTTGGCCATCAACTGGCCCACCAAGGAACATATCTCTTACGTTTGCCCAGGCAAGCTTAGGCTTTAGTCTCAAGATATCAAGAATTTCTCCATTGTCGACGGTAATGGTGTCGATATAGAAGAGTTTGTTCTCCAGTGTCTGCAGATCAACGGCTGCGTTTAGTTTTTGAAACTCTGCCAGTCGGGTTTCGCGACTCCAACTCAAAACGATCTTTTCGTCTTCAGTCAAAGACGCAAGTCCCAAACTACCTGGTGCTTGTTTGCTCATAGCATTCGCCCTCAATTCCCAACCGCGATTGAACTAGTGGGCCATTCTGGCGCGAGTTATACATGAGGAAATCCCGAATGGTCAAAGAAAATGCCGCACGCGCTCTTACCTTTCAGCAGAGGCGCAATTTCAGCTTTGCTCTGTGCTACCTTTGTCTTCTCTGTCCTGGTGGTAAATCTGTTCCATCCAAAAGACTCACCAGAGACGCAGAGTCACGGAGGACGAACCAAGCATGATCATCTTGCCGGAATCGGATGAGGACTTACTCCGCGAGTGCGAGGTCGAAACCTTCCGTGCCAGCGGGCCGGGAGGCCAACATGTCAACAAGACGGAAAGCGCAGTCCGGCTTAGGCATTTGCCGTCACGTGTGGTCGTAACCTCTCAGCAGGAACGCAGCCAGCATCGGAATAAAGCGCTGTGCCTGCAAAAGCTTCGCGACAAGGTCGAGCAATTAAACTACCGCGCTCCTACTCGAGTTCCCACCCGCGTTACGCGGAGCGCGAAGAAGCGAACGTTGGAAGAGAAATCCCGCCGCGGGCAAATCAAGCGGCTGCGTTCGAAACCATCATCGGATGAATAAGCAACTTTTTGGAGGGCGGTGACCTGTTGTGGAGTGCGGTGACCTGTCACCGCTTTGGTCTTCGGCGGCCTGGCGCCGTAGTCATAAAAGTAGTCTTAAGCGCACCATGGTCGCGACTGGTCGCGACCGGCCAAAGCGGTGACAGGTCACCGCACTCCAGGGAGTTGCCGCTTGCCCCCCGCTCCGTTCCTCACCAGCTATCAATGGCCGCATCGTGTATCATGAAATAAAGGGAGACTGTCGCAATGATAACTGTAGCCAATCGTATCTACGTCAAGCAGGAATATGCTGATGCCTTCGAGCAGAGGTTTCGTGATCGGGCCGGGTTAGTGGATCAGATGCCGGGATTTATTTCCAACCAGGTACTGCGTCCGGTGAACGAGGGCGACCCCTATGTGGTCTTCACCATCTGGAACAGCCGTGAGGATTTTTTAAACTGGGTACGTTCGGATGCGTTTACCAAGGGACACGCACAGTCGGGCACGTTGCCGAAGGACGCATTTTCCGAGTCAAACAAGTTGGAGATGCACGAGGTGGTTCAGGACTCTTCACGTCCTGAGGTTGAACCTGAACCTCACGGTGGTCCTTTCCGGATGCATTAAGCCTAACTAAGGGCTATCGGGAAAAAAGCGCATTGTCTTGCTCTGTGCGCCTCTGTGTCTCGGTGGTGGATTTAGACCGGAAAAGAGTTCACCACAGAGACACAGAGGAACACAGAGACCGCACAGAGGCATTCGGTCTTCGACCGCCTCCATGATGCTGCCCGTTTTAGTTATTGACTTCGGCCTTAGCGACGATCTTTACATACTTCTTGATCGCATCGTCCAACAAACCCGAACGTTCCCAACTGCTCCCGCTGGATCGGAACCGCACGATACCCTCGTGGTCTATCACAATGTAGGTGGGAAATCTGTCCACGCGGAACGTCCTCTGGATCCGTCGATCGCGATCCCAATACTGAGGCCAAATCATTTTGTTCTCGGTCGTAAACTCGCGCCACGTTTCCTCTTCACTATCGGAACTGATCCCGATCAGGACGAATGAAGGCTCTTTCGAGTACCTCTTATTCAGGCTGCGCAATGAGGGCAACGATGCTACACAAGGAGGACACCAGGTGCCCCAGAAATCCAGCACCACCACCTTTCCGCGCAGATCCTCCAAAGCCATGTGTTCTCCGCTCGCGGTCACGATCGAAAAATCAGGAGCATAAGCTTCTCGCGCTCGCCTCGGGTTGGCGATCATTTTGCGCGCCTCCGCGACGAAGTCTCCCTTCGGCGCCAGCTTTACGTATTTCTCCAACTCGGCGATCCCTTCCGGGTCGCGAGATTCCTGCAGCAACACCACGCCAAGATTGTGGAGCAGGACTGGCATCTCTACCTTCAGCGCCAGAGCCTGCCGGAAGAGATTTTCAGCCTCCAGAAGTTTTTTCTGATCCTTCCCTTCAGCCTGCGTTTGCACCGCCAGCCCTTTTAGGTTGTACGCCCGTGCCCGCAGCTCGTCGTTGTTTCCTGCCAGTTCTATTACCTTCTCACAACTTTCAGCGACGCTCTTGAATGCTTCCAACCCGAAGTATGCCTGGGCCATACCGAACAAACACTCGGGCGACTTCTTACCCCGCATCTCATTCGCGCGCTTAAAACTCTTCAATGCTTCTTCGTAGGTGCGCCGCCGCAGAAAATTATTCGCGTTACGTAGTTCAAGGGTGTAAGCCTCGTCGTCGCCCTGAACGCGGGCGAACGTCTGGTTTAACCCCACCCTGGCTGGGGTCGGCAGCAGCAGGAATAAACCAATGCCACACCCGATGGTGAGCAGACACCACCAGCGAGCGCCCCGCCCTTGAAGTTCCGTCCTCAGCCTCATGAAACCAGTCCTCCTTACCCGGCGCATAATATCCCTTTCATCGCCATTACCCAACAAACTTGACCGCGTCGTATACTCCAGTCATGAACTGGCAAGACAACATCGTAACTACTACCGATCAAATCCGAGAGCTACTCAGCGAGACGAAGACCATCGCCGTGCTGGGAATCAAAACTGAGGCACAATCGGGCCAGCCCGCGTTCTATGTTCCCAGTTACCTCAAGACCGCAGGCTTTGACATTATTCCTGTCCCTGTCTATTACCCGAACGTGACTCATATTCTCGGGGCAGATGTGTATCGTCAGCTGGTAGAGATTCCCACCGAGGTGGACATGGTAAACGTCTTCCGCCGGTCGGAAGATGTGGCCGGTCATCTGGAGGACATCCTCGCGAAGAAACCCAAGTCGGTTTGGATGCAATCCGGAATCAGCAATCAAGAGGTTGCCGAGCGCTTAGCCAAGGAAGGCATTAAGGTTGTGCAGGACCGGTGTCTAATGGTGGATCATCGTCGTCTCCCCGCATGGTAACTGCTGGGAGCGCAGGCATCCTGCCTGCCGGCGATGCTTGACCATTAAACGATGTAGCGAACCACGAAGACCGGGTGGCGGCGCCGCTCCGCATAGATCTCAGTAACAATCATGGACCGTGAACCCACATACCTGGCAGCCCGGGCCGTCTCAGCCAAAATCGAAGCCCATTTTGTCTGGCATCTCGCGGCAGCCCGGGAACGCGGCGAGCAGGAGCTGGCGCCGGCGCCCGATGCCGCAACGATCGCAGCTATCATTGACGCCACCTTCTGGGCCAGCCTGAGGCGCGAGGAAGGCCGCTCTCCCAAAATTTCACTCGCGTTTTTTCCGCCCGAGCAGGTACCGCAACCGCTCCTATTTGAGCGAACCCTGGCGCTCACTCCTGACGTACTGACCAAGCTGGGTCCCGCGGTTGAGCGGCCGGGAGTTCATCTCGGCGTCTGGCGCGCGGGCGAAGAAGCTGGACCACCCGACGCGCGTCCAGGTGATTTGTATGTTTGGGGAGCCACGCGCAAGGTGCCGAGTGTCTGCTTCGTATTGGAAGTCATTGAACCCGGGTTGCTGGTTATCAAGCATCGCCGCATGGACGGCTTCGGGAAGTTTGCCAACGTAGCAGTACTCAAAGGCGAACAGGTGAAGGTGGTAGATGAACGAGGAGCAAGTTTGCCGGACTGCCCGCCGCTGCTCAAGGCGTTGCTTCCCTTCACCTCGCCGGGTTCATGGGACCACAGATTCAATCTGCACGTACAACTGGCCGCTTCCATGCGCGAGCACGGCCATGGCGGCTCGCTGCTGGTGGTACCGGCGGGCAGTGATGCGTGGCGACAGTCGATCGCCCAACCTATCGTGTATTCAGTCACGCCTCCTTTCTCGGCACTCGGCGATCTGATGCGTCAGGAGGTCAACGACGCGAACGAGAACCTGTTGGTCGCCGCGGTGCAGAGAGCGGTGGACACAGTTGCTGGCCTCACAGCAGTGGATGGTGCCACCGTAATCAACGATGAATATCAGGTGCTCGCGTTCGGCGCCAAGATAAGGCGGCCACCGGGAAGCGCACCTGTCGACCAGATGGTCGCGACCGAGCCAATCGTTGGTGACAGCCCGGTCGTGGTCCAACCAGTCCAAACGGGCGGTACGCGGCATTTGTCAGCGGCACAGTTCGTACATGATCAGCAGGATTCGATCGCGCTGGTGGCTTCACAGGACGGTCGCTTCACTATCTTCGCCTGGTCACCGTGTGAACAAATGGTCCATGCGCACCGGGTTGATACATTGTTGCTATAGCAAAAAGGTAAAGCAAACTGTTAGTTTGCGGACCGTTCGTTACGATTAAGGCAGGGAGAAAAGTTCATGAGCGCACCTATTAATATGCACACCGCCCGCATGGCCCTAAACAATGATCCGGAGCTGCGCAAGTGGGTGGAAGCCTGGTTAAAGAGCAAGGAGCGGACTGTAGAAACAACGATGACCGACGAAGAGTTTGACAAACACTGGCTCTACGTCCGCCCGGAGAGAATGCATGAGGGCGCCATCGAGGCGTTGACTGCTTACAACGAGCGCTCCAGTTAGATGATCGAGCCCTGGGCGGCTCTGCCTTACCGAAGCGACCCTTAATTCTCCCTCGCGAGGCGCAGCCTCGCGAGGGTTGGTTGGATGCCTCCCTAATGGAAACGAGACGACGAATTCTTTGGATCGTGCCGGTCGCGGTTATCGCGGTGTTGCTGGTTTACCCTTACGAAAAAACCGTTGTCCCCGCTGCCAGCATCGTCGTGCTTGACGAGAGCGGAAAGGTCGTTCCTAACGCTGTGGCAAAACAGGAGTGGATTGATGCAACGGTGGAAAACTCTCAGCACGTAGACTTTGCCAAATCCAACGAAACTGGTCGCGTTGCATTTCCGCGTCGCACAAAACGCGCTCCTCTCGGCCTACGAATCATTAGTGCCGTTTGGAATGTGCTGACGCAGGGAGTTCACGCAAACCTCGGTTCATCGAGCGCGATTACTGTTTATTCAAACGATCCTTATGTGTGGGCTTGGACCGCTTATCGCCGAAATGGTGACAACTGGCCCGATCAGATGAAGCTTGAACGAACTGACACGGCAATTTACCAATAAACTTTTCTGCTGCGACGGCATCCAACAAATCGTTGGACGCCAGCGGCGGGAGCGTGTTTCTCAACTTGATTCGTCCGGCGATGCTTGATTGAATTCGCGCCGCCGCGTCAACTCAAACGTTATGGTGCGAGACGGAAAGGCCGAGCCTTTCCGCACGGAAGGCGGCAAAGCCGCGTTGCCCAACCATAGCTACGGATCCGTTTAGAAAGGGCACTTGTGCCCCCGCGCGGGCGGACAAGTCCGCTTTCTAAACGGTCGATAGAGATTTAGGTAACCCACCCTTAATGCGTTATCGCGAATTCAAACCCGGTGCACAACTCGCTCCGTTCGTGGAGTGCTTTTGGACGCTTGATAGCTATGCGAGCGGCGAAACGGTCCTAACGAAGCCTTCCGAAGCTGTCGAGCCGGAACGAATTCTTCCCGACGGTTGCGTTGAGTTGATTCTAAACTTTGGCTCGCAGTTTCATGAGCAACGTGACGACGGTCAAGCCGAGGCTCAGCCAATGCACTTTCTGGTTGGGCAGATGACCCGGCCAATGTTGATTTCTCCCAATGGCCACGTGGAACTCGTCGGCATTCGTTTTCATCCCGGCGGAACCCTACCCTTTTTTCGAGTTGATATGCAGGAGGTAACTGATCGAGTCGTAGAACTCGGTGCGCTATCCCGGGATCTCGAACGCCAGTTTGTGTCGCGAATGGACCAGGTGCGTTCGCTTTCCTCCCTGAGTCTCAAGATAGCAATGCTCGAAGAAGTGTTGGCTGGGCTGTTGCTGCAGCCCAAAAACGATCAGCGCCTCCTCCAGCTGGCAGCGAAGATTGTTGCCCGCGGCGGGCAATTGACCGTCGCTGAACTGGCCCACGACGCGGGCATCAGCAGTCGTCAGCTGGAACGCAGGTTCCTTAGTGGAGTGGGGATCGGGCCAAAGCTACTCTGCCGCATTCTGCGGTTCCAACAGGTATTCCGCGCCGTCGAGCGAAACGACAGCGGATGGGCCGCGGTGGCCACCGATTGCGGCTATTATGATCAAGCCCACTTGATTCGGGATTTTCAGCAGTTTGCGCGGCAAACACCGGCCGTTCTCTTCGCTCAGCCAAATGGTCTAACGCACGCCTTCACCCGAAAAGACCGCACGTCGGATTTTTCCAATACCCTCGCCTGACCTTTAGCTAGAATCATGGGAGCGTCTGAGCAATGATTGTAGGGGTGGCACTCCGTGGCCACCCCTCGTGGGGCTAGCGAATACCTGTCGAAAGTTGTGTTGCCGGAAGCAGGGTCGCCCACGGAGTGACGCCCCTACAAATTTGACCGAACGGCGCAGTTAGCGAAGCCGACGAGTCGGCATCGTCGATCTAAAAGCTGGTTAGGAGAACCAATGAAACTCAAGGCAATAATTCAATCCTGCATCACCATAATTGCGGTCATCACAATCGCTCAGCCTCCGTCTCAACCGACTCACGCTGCTGCCACCACTCTAGTCGAAGCTGCGACTTCAATATCTGAACTCGCTTGGATATCGGGCGACTGGCAGACAGCCGCCGGTGGCAAGGCGCAGATTGAAGAGCATTGGATGGCTCCTGCCGGGGGCTCGATGATTGGCATGGGCCGCACCATCGCCGGCGGAAAAACTGTTGAGTTCGAATATCTGCGGATTGAACAACGCGGCGATGAGATCTATTACGTGGCCAGTCCGAAAGGGCGTTGTCCGGGAACCGATTTCAAACTCACTCGCCTGGCCGGTCAGGAAGCCACCTTCGAAAACCCGCAGCACGACTTTCCGAAACGAATTATCTACCGGAAGAACTCGGATGGTTCGTTAACCGCCAGCATCGACGGCGGCGCGGGCACGAAGTCGATGTCGTTTGCGTACCTACCAATGACGAAGTAGGAAATTATTCGGTCAGAACCACCTGGGTCAGAGCGTGTCTGAAAGCATTGTAGGGCTGGCACGCCGAGGCCACCCCTCCTTGAGATTGCGATTTCCTCCAGAAGTTGTGGCGCGTTACGAAGAGGTGGCCACGGAGTGCCACCCCTACAATGTTTTGACACAGTCCGTCAGCGGGTGGGCAGTCGACGTGAAACGTCCTGCTCCGGCGTGGGCGCACAAGTGCGCTCGCTAAACCACGGTATTCAAAACGACGATCTGATTATTGTCCGTTCGTATAGCGTACTTACCCGCCCGCCTCCCGCTGAACTCAATCCTTGAAACCTAACAACCAGTCAACTTCTTGATTAGTTTGTTGGAAACCTGCGCTACCTCAGGTGATACTGCTATCGAGCAAATCATTTCAGCGAGGGAGACCTCTTATGCCGGCATTAATCTTCGACCTGGATGGAACCCTGGTCGACACTGTATATGCACACGTCTTCTCCTGGCAGCGCGCCCTGGCTGAAGCAGGAATGGCGATTGATGGCTGGCGCATTCACCGACGGATTGGAATGAGCGGCGGTCTCTTCACCAGGGCCATTGCTCGCGAAATAAGTCGTGAGATCACTGCCGCCGAGGCCGATACATTACAGCGGCGCCACGGAGAATTGTTCCACCAGTTTTTGCCGGAACGTACGCCATTACCGGGCGCGGTGGAACTCCTGCGCTTTCTTCGAGCGGCCGGGATACCCCACGGTATTGCCACTTCCGGTCGCCGCCCGGAGATCGATGCTTCCTTAGAGACGCTTGGTGTTGGCAGCGATACGATCGTAGTGGAGCGAGGCGATGTGTTGCGAGCCAAGCCTGCTCCTGATCTATTTCTCAACTGTCAGCAGCGGCTGGGTGTGCCCGTTGACGACTGCTATGTAGTTGGAGACGCAGTTTGGGACTTGCTGGCGGCGCGGCGAGCCAGAATGCTTTCCATCGGCTTATTGAGTGGCGGGTATGGTGAAGACGAGTTAACCCGAGCAGGCGCATTCCGCGTCTATCGCGATGCTGCAGAATTGCACGATTCGTTGGACGAGTTGGGAATAATCCCCTAAGCAGAATTTCGGATTGGGATTGCGGACTGCGGATTTGAAGTCAGTTTCTCGGTGCCTCCTCTGTGTTCTCTGTGCCTCCGTGGTGCGGCCGACGTAAAGAACAGTCACCAAGGAGGCCCAGAGAACACAGAGGAGGCACAGAGAAGATTTAATAGCTCCATGAAAGCTTTGCAACCTCAATGAGCCAACCCTGCGATGACGGTGTGATCAAAGCGAAAGCGGCCAGTGCCCCGTGTCCGAAATCCTCAGAACCGTGGATACTCGCGGCGACGATTCTCGGTTCCAGCATGGTCTTTATCGATGGCACCGTCGTCAACGTCGCCCTACCCGCGCTGCAAACCAGCCTGAATGCGAGTGTCATCGATGTGCAGTGGGTAGTCGAAGCTTACGCGCTGTTCCTGGCCGCACTCCTCCTCGCCGGCGGATCACTCGGCGATCATTTTGGTCGC
Source organism: Pyrinomonadaceae bacterium (assembly GCA_031396065.1). GTDB lineage: Bacteria > Acidobacteriota > Blastocatellia > Pyrinomonadales > Pyrinomonadaceae > PSRF01. The sequence continues at coordinate 14,828 of JANNJZ010000466.1, forward strand.
AAACGCATTTACGCCATCGGCGTCGTTCTGTTTGCGCTCGCTTCAATCTGGTGCGGACTGGCGGCCAACATAAACCAGCTCATCATCGCCCGGGCGCTTCAAGGCGTCGGTGGCGCCCTGCTCGTACCTGGCAGCCTGGCAATCATCAGCGCGTCGTTTGATGAAGAAAGACGCGGGCAAGCGATTGGCACATGGTCAGGGTTCACCGCTATGACGGCAGCGGTAGGACCAATAGTCGGCGGGTGGCTGATTGAAAATGTCTCATGGCGCGCAGTCTTCTTTATTAACGCCCCGGTCGCTCTGATTGTACTTGCGTTGGTTTTTCTGCATGTACCGGAGAGCCGCGATGAAGAGTCGGGGAGACTGGATCTGTGGGGTGCAGCGCTGGCCACGATCTCCCTGGGCACTCTCGTCTACGGGTTGATCGAGTCGTCGCGGCTGGGGTTTGGCAGTCCCGTTATCGTGGCATCTCTCAGTTGCGGCATGGTGACGTTGATCGTTTTTCTCCTGGTCGAAGCGCGCATGGGGAAGGCTGGAAACGCAATGTTGCCGCTCAAGCTTTTTCGCTCGCGAAATTTCACCGGCGCAAATCTTTTGACGTTGTTCCTTTACACTGCGCTAAGCGGAACGCTCTTCTTTTTCCCGCTCAACCTGATCCAGGTCCAGGGCTATACTGCGACTGCCGCTGGAGCTGCCTTGCTGCCCTTCATTCTCATCATGTTTCTGTTGTCTCGTTGGTCAGGAGGCTTGGTGAGGCGTTACGGGGCCGGGCTTCCGCTCGTGATTGGGCCTATCGTAGCCGCCGGTGGGTTTGCCTTGTTTATGGTTCCGGGCACGAAGGAATCGGGGACCAGTTATTGGACCACGTTCTTTCCGGCAGTGGTTGTGTTGGGACTCGGCATGGCGATCAGCGTGGCCCCACTGACCACCACCGTGATGAGTTCAGTTCCGGCCAACCGGGCCGGTATTGCTTCCGGGATCAACAACGCGGTTTCGCGTACGGCTGGACTGCTCGCGATTGCGGTGCTGGGTATCGTGATGCTCCATACTTTCAATAACCAACTCGAACGTCGTTTGCTGGCGCTTCAGATCACACCTGAAGTCAAACAATCAATTGACGAGCAGAGATCGAAGTTGGCAGGAGCAGAAGTTTCGAACAACGTAGACGCCGTAGTGGCCCGGGAGTTGAAACGAGCTATTGATGCTGCGTTCGTTGCCGGTTACCGCCGCGTTATGGCGGTGGCAATTGTGTTAGCGCTTCTCAGTGCCGTCAGTGCGTTTTGGTTAATTGATGGGAAGAAAACAGCGGGGACAAGGCGGGGTCCTTAGCGGGGCAGGTCCGAAGGACCGGCAGTTAAGAGCCACGTCCGTTAGGGCGTGGATCTGGAATCTCGAAGGCGATGAGCGCCGCAGGTGCGGAATAAATTACTAGCCGCAGCGCAATCGGTGCCGGCCCTCCGGGCCTCAGGCACTATGGACCTTGCCTTCCACGCCCTCACGGACCGGGGTCCCCGGCGGGGCAGCCCCGCTGGGGTGGCAAGCGTGGCTATTAACTGCCGGTCCTTCGGACCTTGGGCCGCTCAAGCCTCTTAGATTTGTTAATCGAACCTTAGAAACAGGACACTAGCTAGCTAGCGTATCGTTTACCAAATGTTGGGAAATCCTAAATCATATGAAACCCAAATATTCTCCACTTCTGTGGATGGTCATTCTCTTCCTTTCAATATCAACCTACACCGCTCAAAGTGCATTGGCACAGGCACACAACTCTATGAAGGCCAAAGCCCACAAGGCGGCACAAATTGACGCTTTATTCAAAGACTACGATCGTCCGGATGCGCCCGGAGCCAGCGTGATTGTGATCAGTCGTGGCAAGGTCCTCTTTAAGAAATCGTACGGCCTGGCAGATCCGGAGCATAAGACAAAGAGCACAACTCAAACCAATTACCGACTCGCCTCGTGCACCAAGCAGTTTACGGCAATGGCGATTATGATTCTGGCCGAACGGAAAAAACTTTCGTACGACTCGCGTATGACCGACTTCTTCGCCGATTTCCCCGTCTACGGCAAACAGATCTCAGTAAGCCACCTCTTGAATCACACTTCGGGTTTGATTGACTACGAAGACGTCATGCCCGATAACACGACGATTCCGCTCGCCGATGACGACGTGCTGCGAATGATGAAGGAACAGGATCACACCTATGCTCCTCCTGGATCTCAGTTCCGCTACAGCAATAGTGGCTACGTTTTACTTGGCCTGATTGTGGAAAAGGTGTCCGGCCTGTCGTTCCGCGATTTTCTGAAGAAGAATATCTTTAGACCACTGCACATGGACCACACTGTGCTCTATCAACGAGATGACCGCACCGACCCGCGCCGGGCCTATGGCTACTCTCAACAGGGCGACGCATTCGTACAAACAGACGAAAGCCTGACCAGTTCCACTCTGGGTGACGGTAGGGTGTATTCGTCGGTTGATGACCTTTACAAGTGGGACCAGGCGCTTTACACCAACCATCTGGTCAGTGCCAGGACACTCAAGCGGGCGTTTACATCCGGCGCCTCGGTTGACCAGACTACGGGATACGGATTTGGCTGGTATGTCGACCACAGCCGGAGTTTGCCGGTGCTATGGCATAGCGGCAACACCAGCGGCTTCACCTCGCGAATTCACCGCGTACCCGATCGCAAATTTACGATCATTGTTCTATCCAACCGAAGCAATGCCCCGCTGGCCGACCTTGTTACGGCAGTACAGGAACTCTATTTTCTCAACCCGCCCAAACCGTAATCCGAATCGTGCCGTCCACGGCGCGCCGATATTAAACAGTCATGCGTTCGTTTAGAGGTGGGCACCGCCCACCGGTGCGACGCAGATAAAACAATTCAGCTAAGCAATCACACCGCTATCCAACCGAATCGTTCGGCCACGGCGCACCGGTAATTAAACCCTCGCGCCAGCGGAGCCAAAATCAGAATGAAAGCTATGGGCAGCACCTTTGGTCCGTTCATTGCACCTCCGATTGGAGCCAACCTAAATAGATCGCCAGGTTTTATCGGTTCAAGCTGGGTAAGGTCTTCTTTGGGTAGCGAGAGACTTCGGCGAGCCGCGCGCATTCTTGCACAATCCCCCCTGACAGGCTACAAACTAAGACTCAATTCCATCAATTCCGAGGTATTCAATTTCAATTTATGAGCACTGAACCAAACAAAGTTATCTATTCTATGGTCGGCGTCAGCAAGTTTTACGACAAGAAGCCGGTCCTCAAAGATATTTACTTGTCCTATTTTTACGGCGCGAAGATTGGCGTGATTGGTCTGAACGGCTCAGGCAAATCCTCCCTCCTGCGCATACTCGCCGGCGTCGACAAGGACATCAACGGTGAGACTGTCATCTCTCCCGGATTTACCGTCGGCTATCTCGAACAGGAACCGTTGATTGACGACTCGCGAACCGTACGCGAAGTGGTGGAGGAAGCAGTGCAGGAGACCGTTAACCTCCTGAAAGAGTTTGACGAGATCAACGCGAAGTTTGGTGAAGAAATGTCCGACGAGGACATGGACAAACTACTGGCCCGGCAAGGTGAAGTGCAGGAGAAACTCGATCATCAGGACGCCTGGGACCTTGATGCACGTCTCGAAATGGCGATGGATGCGCTGCGTTGCCCGCCGCCGGATACCAAAGTGGCGATCCTCTCCGGCGGTGAACGCCGCCGCGTTGCGTTGTGTCGTCTGCTCCTACAGAAGCCGGACATCCTTCTTCTGGACGAACCGACTAACCACCTCGACGCAGAGTCAGTCGCCTGGCTCGAACATCATCTGCAGAGTTATGCAGGAACCATCATCGCGGTGACTCACGACCGATACTTTCTCGACAACGTCGCCGGCTGGATCCTTGAACTTGATCGCGGTCAGGGCATTCCCTGGAAAGGAAACTATACGAGTTGGCTTGAACAGAAACAGGAGCGTCTGCGTCGCGAAGAAAAGTCGGAAAGCGAGAGACAAAAGACCTTGCAACGCGAACTCGAATGGATTCGCATGTCGCCTAAGGCGCGCCACGCTAAAGGCAAGGCGCGTATTAACGCTTACGAATCATTGTTGCAAGACGGCTCTGAAAAGAGACGCGAGGATTTGGAAATTCAAATTCCGCCAGGACCGCGTCTTGGCAACGTGGTGGTTGAAGCAGCGGGTGTCAGCAAAGCCTATGGCGACAATCTCCTGGTCGAGGACATGACTTTCAACTTACCTCCCGGCGGCATCGTCGGCGTGATCGGGCCTAACGGAGCCGGCAAGACGACCCTGTTTCGCATGATCACCGGGCAGGAAAAGCCTGATAGCGGAACGATTCGCCTCGGCGAAACCGTGGCGCTGGCTTATGTCGATCAAAGCCGTACGCTCGACCCGAATAAATCGATCTGGGAAGAGATCTCGGGCGGAACTGACCTTTTGATGTTGGGCAAACGCGAAGTAAATTCGCGTGCCTACGTTGGGAGGTTCAATTTTTCCGGTTCAGATCAGCAGAAGAAGGTCAGCATGTTATCGGGTGGTGAACGTAATCGAGTGCACCTGGCGAAGATGTTGAAAGAAGGCTCAAACGTCCTGCTGCTTGATGAACCAACCAATGACCTGGACGTGAACACACTGCGCGCTCTGGAGGAGGCGTTGGAAAACTTCGCCGGTTGCGCGGTGGTGATTTCCCATGACCGTTGGTTTCTGGATCGGATTGCCACGCATATTCTCGCCTTCGAAGGCGACAGCAAGGTCACGTGGTTTGAGGGCAACTATTCGGACTACGAGGCCGATCGCAAAGCGCGATTGGGGGCTGCGGCGGATCAACCGCACCGGATTAAGTATAGACAACTGACGAGAGGATAAATCCGAATCGGCCACAGATGAACACCGATAAAAAGGATCTGAAGAAGTTGGCTGATTATGCTGATATGCCTGATCTGCGTTCATCCGTGAAAATCTGTGGCCGATGATGGACTATCAAAGGAACCGATGAAATCCAGGGTCATCCAAATTGCGGGTCTGGTGCTAACCATCGCCTACGCCGCGTTCATCATCTGGATTTACGCAACCGAGCCGCGCACGTTTAAGGAGGTAGCGACCAGCGCAGAATTTGCTACCGGAGCTTACCAGATCAATCAGGAAAAATTCGATTCCGGTCACTCACTTTTCCTTCGTGAACAGTTTCGCGCAGCGCGTGATGAATGGCAGCGAGCGGATCCGGCACAGGGTGATGCGCGAACCCAGTTTTACATCGCTTATTCGTTTTACCGCGAAGGCTGGGGTCGTGTTTACTACGACCAGGAATTATTCAAGCAGGGATTGGAAGCGGCCAACCGCGCCGCCAACCTTTCATCGACCGTGAAGTTGACTATCGACGATCCAAACCTGCAGATGCACACGGTTGCTGAGTTGAAAGCCGAACTGGAGCAAGGTGTGGAGCGAAGCTGGGCCGATGCTAATCCGCTTAAAATTTTGAGGATCAGAAAATAGTATAGGACCTGTAGGACCTATCAGAAAACAATGACCCCTGCGAACCACCGCGCCAGAAACCGCTCGCTCCTGCATTTCATTCTGCTGCCGGTGCTCTTCTTAACTGTCGCCCTCCTGGGCGGACTGCGGATCAGCACCGAAGGACATACGTTCGTCTTCGTCGCACCGCCGCTGGTCGCTCTGCTGCTGGCGGTCCTTTTGATGATGCTTTTTGTCCGTGGCCGGCTCATCGAGTTTAACCGCTGGGTTGCAAGCGATCTGGAGCCCCTGACAAATATCTCGAACGTCTGGATGCTGCTCACGCTCTTCTTCGCGTCTGCTCAGGCGTTCAATTCCGTGCTCCCCGAGCGTGGTCTACTTCATTGGCTGTTCTCATTCTTTTTTCTTTGGACACTTTGGAACAACCAGTTTTCATCGTTTGATCCGCGCAGACTCTTGCGGAGCCTGACGGTGTTGTTCGGAACAGCGTTCGTACTTAAACACGTACTGTTGGCCAGTCTTTATAGTCCAGAGGGCGGGTGGCTAAAGAAGGTGGCGGGCACTCTTTTGCAGGGAGCCTCGCTCGGCACGCTGGACGCGCCTGCCTTCGCGCCGGCCACCGGATACATCTCTTTCTTCACGTTGGCGATCTACGTCGCTGGATTGGTCGCGCTCACCTTTGCATCGCCAGACAACATTGGGGAGGCGGTCTTTACGGAACAACTAGCTCTACCATCAGTAGACTCAGATCAGAAATCATTAGTCGCCAGTCAGGATCTCAGTAGCTCCAATGATACGATCCACGAAGTTACCCCAACTGGCGCGAGAACGACCTAACGTTTTGGGGTAATTTCGTGAACCCTATCTCTTCGATTTTTTCCAGCTGCGACCTTCGTCGCTGCGCGGCCCGATGTGCGGCCTAGGCTCTGCCCCGCCGGTCGCGGCACCTAACCATTCCGGGGCTACACCCCATCAATCAGGGGCGTAGCCCCGAACACAAATAGCGCTATCCGGAAGGGCACACAGCCCTTCCGCACATCGGGCGGCAAAGCCGCGAACGCTCGGGTAGTCGACAGTCCGATCCAGTCGCAATGACTAAGAGGAAATCCTCCAACCAGGCTAACGATGGACCTGAGGCAGTGACAGGCAAACGCCGTTCGGTAAAATCCAATCTCGCGAAGCTCTTCCTCGAAGAAAACCGGGGTCTGTTATTAGATATCTTCGTTTTCGTAACCAACGTCTTTCTGATGCGTTTGGTTACCAGAGTTTTCATAGATCTGTTCAATCAACTCGATGTTAAAGATCAAGAGCCCATTGCCAAGTTCCTGCTCGGCCTGGCATTCCTGGCGATGTGGATTTTGCCGGCTTTGGGGGCAGTGCTGAAGCGATGGCATTTCCACCAAAGACTCAAGTTGCAGGGCAAGACAGTTGCCGCGACGAAGCTCACCGGATGCTTGTTCAACCCGCTCTTTTATTTTTGCCTGAACCTGGTCATCACATCGGCAATCCTGACCAGCCTGGGAGATTTCTTATTCGGTAGGGTCCTATTGAACAATGGCGCGATCTTCGTCCCTATCATAATTGGCGGGTTCGTACTCACCATCGTTCAGACATTCTTGATCTATCAATACTTCTCGGCGCCGAAGAGTCCACCGAAGGCAAAGTTCCTCCGCGATCCGCAAAGCGAAGCGCTGGGCGACATTTGCATCTTTATCAACATGATTCTCTTTCAGGTGTTTTGGAACCTGCTGGCGTATGCCGATCTGGGTCGTCCATCAAGCATCCTGGAGTTCTGCGCGAGGCTTTTCGTTCTCTGCTTCCTCGCCCTACTGATCTACTTCCCGCCGCGCATGTTTTATCTCGCCGAAGACATTGCCCAGGGACGAACGTGGCTTACTATGCTGATCGCAAATTCACCAGTCATCGTCCGCGTCCTGGTTGGCACCTCGTCTAACCCAACCAGCTGGTGAACTGAAATCCTCCTACCTCCTACCCCCGTGCTTCTCACTGCCCAGTGTTCACTATTTACTATTCGGCGCTTACAAATTAATATCCCGCGTCATTTTAGTGGTTACATCGAACCAAGGAGCAAAACATGGACCCAGGTGTTGGTTACCTCAAGACAACTCCCGCCGCGATGCAGTCAGTTAAGAGAGGTGTAGCAACTGTCTTGTTCTGTTTAGCGGTTTTGGTGGCGGGCTCTTTGCAACTAGCCAGCGCCAGCGGCCCCGCTTCCGTAGGAACGCTGACGGCTGAATGGGGCAACACGATTGCAGTCACCACCCTCGGTGGTCGCCTGTATTCGATCGAGAAGAGTGGCGCCCTCTATCAGACTGACCTGGCGACCGGCAAATGGGTGCAGATAGGGAAACCGGAATTTGCCCGAACTGCTTTCCTGTTTGCCGACGATCGAAATCTCTACACGATTGACTTCGATGGCACTCTCTATCGCGTCAGTCCGTCAAATGGCACGTGGAACCGCGTGGGCCAGGCCGGCGAGTGGAAGAACACGGGTGCGGCGGTTACTTTAAATAACAACCTGTTCAGCATTGAACGAAGTGGCGCTCTCTTCCGCACAGATCTTAGTACCGGTCGATGGGTGCAGTTGGGTAAGGCAGAGTATGGCAATACCAGGTTTATCTTCGCCGACGGCCAGAGTCTTTACACAATTGAAGCTGATGGCAGCATGTATCGCGTCAATCCGACAAACGGATCGTGGAGTGGCGTGGGCACTGCAGGCGCTTGGCGAAACACAATTGCGGGCACAACGTTTAACGGACGAATCTATAGCGTCGAACAAACCGGTGCGCTTTATGAAACAAATCCAGCCACCGGCGCCTGGAAGCAAATTGGCAAAGCGGAGTTTGGCAAAACCAAATTCATGTTTGGCGACGGTGAATGGCTCTACTCCATCGATGCCGGAGTTCTCTATCGCATCAGCCCAAGCGACGGTAGCTGGACAACGGTGGCACGGAGCAAGGCAATCTTTGTTTAGATTGGGACCGCCGCGCCGACAAGCCGCTCAGATTGCGTTCGTTTAGAGGTGGAACCGCCGCGCCGACAAGCCGCTCAATTACGTTCGTTTAGAGGTGAAACCGCCGCGCGACAAGCCGCTCAATTACGTTCGTTTAGAGGTGGGCCCCGCCCACCGGTGCGCCGTGGCAGAAACGATTCACATAATAATCAAAGTTTGGGTGTTCAGTTGAATGGTCTCATCAACGTAGTACCGGTGGGCGGTGCCCACCTCTACGCAATCGTATGATATGGAAAACGAACTTACGCTTCGAATCATCCTGGAAAACCCGCCGGCTGGCGTCGACTTCGGCGTGCAAAAAGGCAAGGGCAACAATTACGAGACGATCCAGCGGCAAAGGTCCCATGGCAAAGACCTGTCCTTCGAATTCACGGTCCGGGTAAGGACAGGCGCCCACGCACCAAATTTCCTTGGTCCGTGTGTCCATGGTCCTACCGGTGAACGCTTCATCTACATCGACATCGGCAAGTGTGCGGGACAAACTGGAACCGCTTGGAGCCGGCGTTTGAAGATACCGTTGAGCGGTATCCCGTCGGACTTGATCGAAAGTGTGTTGGCCGATATACAGTCGCTGCTTGAGACTCGTGTTGCCGGCACTGGAAAGGACGGTGGTCCAACCTGTGGAACTGTGAAACCTTTCGCGGGTTGGCGATTCGTAGTTAGGTAACCTACAACCTCGCGCTAGAGAATGTGTGAAACCGCGTTCGCGGCTGCGCCGCCCGATGTGCGGAAGGGCTGTTGCCCTTCCGACTGGAGCTAATAGAATCCGGGGCTACGCCCCCGACTCCAGGGGCATAGCCCCGGACTGGATTTAGGCAGCCGCGTCCGGTGGGGCGGAGCCGCCACCGCACATCGGGCGGCATAGCCGCGAACCGGCTTCCACCCGGCTTGATAGCGCCGGAAGCTAGGAGCAATTTCAGGCCTAATAGGTTAGAAGCGCTTATGAACATTTTCCTCTTCATCGCAACCCTTCCTTTTCTGGCGGCGCCGCACTGGACGCTGCAAACCAGCGGTGTGACGGCGCGTCTGCGCGGCGTGAGCGCAGTGAGCGACCGCATTGCCTGGGCGAGCGGTGCAGACAGCACCGTGCTGCGCACCACCGACGGCGGCGCGACCTGGAAAAAGGTGACGGTGACTGTGGACAAACTGGACTTCCGAGACGTCGACGCTGTTGATGCCCGCATCGCCTACATTCTGAGCATCGGCAACGGTCCTGCTTCCCGGATCTACAAAACGACTGACGCCGGCGCAACCTGGAAGTTGCAATTCCAAAATGAGGATCCAAAGGCTTTCTACGACGCTATGTCCTTTTGGGACTCCAACCACGGCATCGTTATTGGTGACTCGATTGATGGCAAGTTCTGCATCATGACTACCGAAAACGGCGGACGCAGCTGGGTGCGTGTGCCCGCGAATGCTTTACCGCCTGCGCTTGAGAATGAAGGAGCGTTTGCGGCCAGCGGCACTAACATCGCTTTGTTCGGGAAGTCTCATGCGTGGATTGGTACCGGCGCGGGAGCAAAGTCCCGCGTGCTGTCAACGACTGACCGGGGCCGCACCTGGAGAATCGCCGAGACCCCGCTCGCAGCGGGCGCGTCTGCCGGCATCTTTTCCGTAGCTTTTCGCGACGCGACGCACGGTGTGGTTGTAGGGGGTGATTACCGCAAGGAGAACGAAGCAGTCGACAACCTCGCGGTGACCAACGATGGCGGTACGACCTGGACACTGGTAAAAGGTCTTTCTGGCTTCCGCTCGGTCGTCGCATACGTGCCGGGGGCAAAGACACCTACACTAGTCGCCGTTGGTCCAGCAGGTACGGATTCCTCCACTGACGACGGTCGCACCTGGACGGCGCTCCAAAGCCCGGGGTTCGACACGTTAAGTTTCGCGCGCGGCGGCGGGGCTCGGGCTAGACCAATCGCCTTTGCCGCCGGCGCGCGTGGAAGCGTCGGCAAGCTGATGTTCTGGACTGCTTCCGCTCGTCGGCCGAGAAAAGCCGAGGTCTGACCGCCATTTGTGATTCACCATTTCAGCTATTTACTATTCATCAGTTCCGATTTACTATTCGCCCGTCCTCGTCACCTAACTGGCTTCACTCCTAGGCGCTGCTTGCTCACGCACCGAGTTAGCCCGGATCAGTAATTGCTGCGAGCTTCGCGCTTCCGCTCTTAATCCACGAAATCTCGAGTTTCGTGCTCACCAAGGAGAACCATATGCCGACACCATTGAATGTAGTTGTGGACATCTCCCATCACAACGGTAATGTCAATTTCGCGAAAGCCCAAGCCGCTGGGATCATCGGAATCATTCAGAAAGCCACTCAAGGTCAAGGAGGGGCTGACCCGACCTACAAGTCGAACAAGACAAAGGCCACCAGCGCGGGACTGTTATGGGGCGCTTATCACTTTGCGACCGGGAGTGATGGCGTGAAACAAGCTGATAATCTTCTGAGTGTAGTGGGAGATGATCCCAAGACACTATTGGTTCTTGATTTCGAGCCAAACCCCACCGGGCCGAGCATGAGCCTTGAAGAAGCCAGGGCTTTTGTCACCCACATTAATGAGCAAACTGGGCGTTTTCCCGGATTCTACTCTGGTCACTACATAAAGCAACTGCTCGGGACCCACTCGGATCCGGTGTTAGCCAACTGCTGGTTTTGGTTGGCGCAATATGGGAACACACCTGTTGTTCCTGCTAACTGGTCGACTTGGACCATGTGGCAGTATACGGACGGAGCCATGGGCCCAGAGCCTCATAAAGTCGATGGAATTGGCCGCTGCGATAGGGATAAGTTCAACGGCACCGAGGCTCAACTGCGAGAACTATGGGCAGCCTAACAACGAGACTCAATGCGCAGTCTGTCTGATCGTTCTCGTCTCTTACGGCTCACGCTCGCGCCTGCATGCTCAGGCATTGAGCGCGCTGCTCACTTCTAATCGCCGATAAATAAGGAGAACCTCTATGGCTACCCCCACAACGTTCGCCAGAAAATTAGCCTCCATCGCACAAGAGCAACACAGCAAATTTCAATTTATTAACGAGTCGGATCCGGCGCTTTGCAAGGAAATCAAAAAATGGACTCAAGGCATTGGATTCCAATTTACCAGTTGTACAACTGTGCCATGGTCCGCCGTATTCGTCTCGTGGTGTGTGAAAGAGGCAGGCGCTACCAAAGCGGAGTTTAAGTTTGCGATGGCGCATTCGGTGTTTGTACACCAAGCGATCAAAAACGCCATCAACGGAGTCGGCGTATTTCAGGGCTTTGACATCACTGCGCAACGCCCGTCGGTTGGCGACATCATTCAGAACAACCGCCGGAACAACTCTTTCAATTTCAACTTCGCGAGGACCCACCCAAACTATGAATCTCATTCGGCCATCGTGATTGAGATCGGACAAGACCCCGACGGCGGTTTCGCTTTCTGCGTCGGCGGCAACGAGAGCGACTCCGTTCGCAGATCGGTCGTACGTCTAAACGCACAGGGCTTCATCAAACAGCGAGATGGCAGCCCGTTCATCTCCGTTATTAAAGATCTGAAATAGCCCTCGAGCTTGCTGACAGTCAGCTCGGTTCCGTGGAGTGCGGGGCCTCACGCCGCTCTCCAGGAGGTAAACTCAGACTTAACGATGCTTCCTTCCTCATCGATTCGACTGTTGGTATCATCTCGCACTACAGATTTGACAGTGCCAGACATCGAACACGGAGATCTAGTTGACTAGTAGCCAGCAATGACTAAGGGACGACTGGAAGCATTCAGCGATGGTGTGATTGCGATCATCATCACCATCATGGTGCTTGAGCTAAAAGTACCGCACGAGGCAAGCCCGTCGGCGCTCTTACCGTTGCTGCCTGTCTTCCTTAGTTACCTGCTTAGTTTTGTTTATCTGGGAATCTACTGGAACAACCATCATCATTTGCTGCAGGCCGTGGAACATGTGGGCGGCGGCATCCTTTGGGCCAACCTGCACTTGCTGTTCTGGCTATCGCTAGTTCCCTTTGGCACCGCCTGGATGGGTGAGAATCATTTTGCTCCCTGGACGCTGGTCTTTTATGGCGGCGTTCTCTTTTTTGCCGCGGTCGCCTACTTCATTCTCGTGCGCGCGCTGCTTGCTCGTCACGGACCTAACTCGCTTTTGGCAACCGCTCTCGGAAGCGATTTCAAAGGCAAGATTTCCATGGTCATCTATCTGGTGGCGATCCCACTCGCGTTTGTGAAGTGGTGGCTCGCTGCCGGCTTGTACGTCCTGGTGGCGATCTGGTGGCTGGTTCCCGATCGTCGGATTGAGAAGACTCTGCCGCGCTGAGCGCAGGACGCAGCGGCAGGAGCAGAAAGATGCCGGCATGGGTCCAAATTGAAGCGTCTAGATTACGTGTCGCGTCAAACTGGATGTGAATGAGTCAAGTCTTTGGGTCGTAAGAAGAAAGTTCACCGAGGTGCAGTGATGCCTTTGCGGCTCTGCCGCCTTCCGTGCGGAATGGCTCGGCCTTTCCGATAGCGGTTTCATTCTTTGAGGCTGCGCCTCTGGTGTCGCGCGGAGGCATAGCCTCAAAATAAATAGCGGTGCCGGTGAGGCGGAGCCTCACCGCACGGAAGGCGGCAAAGCCGCAGAGCCAGGCTTAGAGACAAAGATTCCTGTTGTTCTATTTCCGATCCGTGTTTATCCCCGTGAACCCGCTGCTCATACAAACGCACTTCTCGTCGGTCTGAGGCAGCGCCTCGCTAGTTTCCGGGCTCGGTAAGCGCCTGAATAAATTCTCTCTCCCTCACCGGCGAAGCTCTGATACCATGCGCCGCCATGAGAAACCTCCTCGGCTTTCTGCTCGTTATTCTCGTTAGTGTGCCTGGACTGGGCCAGTCCCCCATTGATCAAACGCTTCTGGCCGAAATCAGTCAGATCAAGGCTATCGACAACCATGCTCACGTCATGAGTGTCGCCGGCGCGGGCGAACCGGAAGATGAAGAGTTTGACGCGATCGCCTGCGGCAAGCTCGAGTTTGTGGCGCCTCCGCCGTTGCGTCTACGCCTGGACCATCCGATCTACGCGGCCGCCTGGAAGGCACTCTACGGCTACGCGGGCGCTGTGCGGCCTGACGATAGTGCCCGAGAGTTGTTGGCCATCAAGCACCGCGTGATGCGTGAACAGGGCGAGAACTATCCCACCTGGGTAATCGATCAGTTGAACATTGAAACGGTGCTAACAAATCGGACAGCGCCCGGCCGAGGACTTAGGGAACCGCGTTTTCGTTGGGTTGGCTATGGTGACCCCTTGATGCTCCCGCTCGGCACTAAGACTCTGCGTGAAGTCGATTCGGACAAGCGCTTCTTCTACAGTCGCGAAGAAACTTTGCTCAAACGTGACTTAGCAAAACTGAAAATCACCAGTCTCCCACCAACGTTGGCACAATATCTGGCCAGGGTTGTGACACCAACGCTTGAACGACAAAAGCGCGAAGGGGCGGTCGGGATAAAGTTTGTCGCTGCTTACATGCGTCCGCTGAGTTTCGAGAAGACTCCCCAGAATGTGGCCGCGCGTATCTATGCGCGCTACGTTCGCGGCGGTATTCATGGAGCGGAACCGGCGTGGGCGGAGTACAAAAAACTTCAGGATTACCTCTTCCGGCATATAGCCGTGGAGGCAGGCAGGCTGGGATTGGCGGTGCATATACACACCGGCGGCGGCTGTGGACATTTCTTCAACCTGAGCAATGGCAATCCCCTGCTGCTCGAATCGGTCGTGAACGATCCATCGCTCCGGAAAACAAACTTCGTGCTAATCCACGGTGGCTATCCATTCGTGAATGAAGCCGCATTTCTTTTGGAGAAGCCTAATGTCTACGCAGACTTTTCGGCGCAAACGTTTCTGTTAACGCCGGCGGCGCTCGGCCGGGTGCTGCGCGATTGGTTGGAGTATGAACCGGAGAAGATCCTTTTTGGCACCGACGCGTCGCCGGCGACACCTGAGGTGAGTTGGGAAGAATCCGCCTGGACCACGAACAAGACAGCGCGCGAAGCCCTGGCCATCGCCTTGACCGGAATGATCAATGACGGCGACATCACCCGCGAGCGGGCCCTCGAGTTAGCGCACATGGTGTTAAGGGAAAATGCGAAAGGACTATACAAGTTTTGACGTATCCGCAGATTACGCGGATGACGCGGATTCACTCAAATGGGCTGAGCGTTAGCGGGCCGTTTTGATTGAATCTGTGAAATCTGCGTAGTCTGCGGATGAGGGTCTTAACCGCTGAAGACAGCAACCCTGGTGCGATCCCAGCTGCTCAGCACGCTGCTTCGGTTTTCGTTGCCGCCGACGCCCTGGGTTTGGGCCAGGGTCCATAAGTTCCCCAGCATTGGCCCACCCTCAGCGCCAAAGTTGCCATAAACATCCAACCACCAACGCCCGGGAATGATCATTGGCACCACGCGCTGGAGTAGCGCGATTTCCAGGTAATGTAATTCCCGGCAATTAATAAAGACTCCCGTGTTGCCGAGTGAGGCTCCGGGTTGCAGTGGCCCGCCGATGTCGTGATTCGGTTCGAGCGTGGACAGTATCGGTCCGCCGATCACTCCCCAGGCGCCAGACATACGGTCGTACCAATAGTTACCGTTTGGGAGGGACGCCCGATACTTCTGTTCAAGGAAGTTCACCTGATCTTCCCGAAGGTGGACTCCATTGACGAACACCTGCCGAGAAGGCACCGCCGGCGACTGCTGGTGTGGCTGAGGCTGCGGTGGCGCCTGAGGTCTGGCTTGCGGAGGGGCAAGGGGCGGCATGGAAACCGGAGGTGGAGCGGACGGTGCGGGCGATGGTGCCGGCGAGGGTGCCTGGCGCGGCGGCTTTGGCTGCGTGTGGGGACGCCAACCTTGATGCCCCATCTGCTCAATACGCTCTCGCAGGAGTCGAACCTTGCCCTTGACGTGACTCGACTGGATCGGTCCGAAGCCAAAATTCGATGCATTGATCGTTACCCGACTCATTCCTCCATCACCGTAGTTAAGGAGAACCTGCATTGTCGCCGGCCAGGTGAAACCCAATTGAAACGACTCAGTTGAAACAATACCGTGTCCCAGATCCGCGGTTATCGGCAGGCCCAGCGAGGTGATTGCCTGGACACACAACTGTTTTGCATTTTCCGGAGACCACGGAATCTGAAAAGACTCTTCATGGCGTGACATACCGAATCTCCTTTGCGCGTGCAGAGGGTTTATGAATGACTGCGAGCGGCGAACGATAATACACGAGGAAGATTCTTTTCAAGCTGCTGATTCTCTCGTACGGATTGCAGGATTGTCTGTGGATTCCAGCCCGAAGGTGTCAGATAGTAGGCGGTGGTCGCAGCGCAGCGTAGACCACCGGCAAGAAGCGAGCATCCGTCCGCGCTCTGAAGGAGCGCAGGATGTCTAAGACCTCCATTTGCCGGCTGCTGGGTTCTTGGCTCGATAGGAGCCAGAGTACGCCTCAAACATATTTCGCGCAGAGATAGCGGGGCGAGATTGTAGCGGTGGCACTCCGTGGCCACCCCACGTTGGATGTCATGTTTGAATGGTTGAATGGAAGCGTGAGGAGGGGCGGCCACGGAGTGCCGCCCCTACAATCAAATGAGGAATCCTGTGTGCGGGTAAAACTGACGCCTCGTTACGTAACCCGTCAGAGGAACCGCACCTGGTTAGCGGCGGAAGCGGTTCTTAAACTGATGAATAGGGAACGCCTAAAAAGCTCTGAGACGTTGCCCAAAAAGTAGTGCGGCGACGAAATCCAACTCAGCCCCCGGCGCAGGCGAAGGTCGCGTTTCGAAGCGCAGAGATTCTGCCTGCTCGGTCAGGGTACTCGTCTTAGTAAGTTGTAGAGATATTTTTCGCCGGGCAAGCAGGGCAAGATGCCTGCGCTCCGAAAGTGCCTGCGCTCCGGTGAAGTAAATGGGGGGACGAAGCCAAGGCGGAGGTGGAAATCCGGCTTACTGCGCCATCTCGTCGTTAATCGACTTCAAGGCGCTCTCGAGCATGCTGCGGTGTGCCGGGTTTGTCGCGGCAGCTAACTGGGTCATGATCCGGGAGCGTGAGAGCCGGAGCGATTCAAATTTGGCGCTGCGCGCGCGCTCCTCAACAGAAGATGTGCCACGATTTGCTCGTGCATCTGCCGCTGCCTGTTGCCGTTCAAACGTTTCTTCCATCTGGCCGGCCAAATCGTCGCCATCCCATCCCATAATCACTACCTCCTGCAAGTTGTGCTTCATGGTAACACCTATTGTCTAAAGTCACACTGTGAGGTTGTGGTGTAGGTGAGTGGGAAGGACCAAAAAAGGATCGGAAGATTTTCCATATATCATTTTCCATTTCTCATTTGCCATCGCCGGAGTCCCATCCTTGCCGTTTAGCCGTGGCGTTTGACAATCAAAAACAACTGCGAGGGAGTGAGGTTTTCTGTAGTCCATGGATGTCGAATTCCGGCGATGGCAAATGAGAAATGGAAAATGATATATGGAAAACTTCAGTTCTTCAGTTCGTTGACAACCCAACTCAACACTCTACTTGCTCTTTACCTGTTCTGCTGAGACCATTGCGCCGAACCCTATGAGCACCGTCATCGCGAAAGAGAAGAAGAAGCGTATCAACCCAAGCGACGCATGGCGTGACGCGCGTGAGTTGATTTACGCGCATCGACATCGACTGGCGCTCGGCATGCTGTTGATGATTCTCAACCGGGTTCTGGGTCTGGTCCTGCCGGCGAGTACCAAGTATTTAATCGATGACGTCATCCTCAAGCGCCGGGCAGACTTGTTGATAACTTTGGCCCTGGCGGTGGGCGGAGCAACAGTGGTTCAGGCGTTCACCTCCTTTGCTCTGTCGCAGGTGCTGGGCGTTGCGGCGCAGCGCGCCATCACCGAGATGCGCAAAAGCGTGCAACAACATATCTCGCGGCTGCCCATCAGATACTTCGACTCGACGCAGACGGGCATTCTCATCTCGCGCATCATGACCGACGCCGAGGGACTGCGAAATCTGGTCGGTACTGGTCTGGTCCAACTGGTCGGCAGTCTGGTGACGGCTGCGATCGTGCTGGTTGTGCTTTTCTATTTGAACTGGAGATTGACTTCAATCACCCTACTCGCGCTGGGAGCCTTTGGCACAGTCATGGCGCTCGCCTTCAAGAAGCTGCGACCAATCTTTAATGAACGAGGCAAAATCAACGCGGAAGTAACCGGACGCCTGACCGAGTCGCTGGGCGGGATTCGTATTGTCAAAGCCTACGCGGCTGAAAAGCGTGAGCAACTAATCTTCGCGCGCGGCGCGCATCGGCTGTTTCGCAATGTGGCGCGGTCAATGACCGCAGTTTCTGGTGTCATGGCCTTTTCCACCGTCATAGTCGGCCTCATCGGCGTCATTCTGATCCTGGTAGGCGGGCGCGAAATCCTCAATGGTCAGATGTCACTCGGCGACCTTTTCATGTACATGATTCTTACCGGGCTGGTGGCTATGCCGCTGGTTGAGATCGCCAACATCGGCACGCAGATTACCGAAGCCTTTGCCGGACTCGACCGCATCCGAGAGATTAAGCGGATGGCAACGGAAGACGAAGACGATCCCAATCTTCAACCGTGCCCGACGATTGTTGGCGAAATCGCCTTCGACGCCGTCACCTTTGAATACAACGACGACACACCCGTGTTAAGAAATGTTTCCTTTCGAGCGCCCGGGGGTTCAACTACGGCCCTGGTCGGATCGAGTGGCTCGGGAAAGTCGACCCTGATTAGTTTGGTAATGGCTTTTAACCGCCCGCTGTCAGGAAAAATCACGGTCGATGGCCGCGATCTCGCAACTCTTCGACTAAGAGATTATCGGCACCAACTCGGCGTGGTGTTGCAGGACAACTTCCTTTTCGACGGCACCATCGCAGAGAACATTGGCTTCTCAGATCCTCACGCCAGCCGCGAAGATATTATTGAAGCCAGTCGCATCGCTCACTGCGAAGAGTTTATCAATGGCTTTGCCGATGGCTATGACACGATCGTTGGTGAACGCGGAGTAAAGTTATCAGGCGGCCAACGCCAACGCGTGGCGATCGCCCGCGCGATCCTGGCAGAGCCAAAGATACTTATCCTTGACGAGGCTACCTCGAGCCTGGACAGCGAGAGTGAAGCCCTGATTCAGGATGGCCTGGAGTCGTTGCGGCGGGGCCGCACCACCTTCGTCATCGCCCACCGCCTCTCCACGATTCGTAGTGCGGATCAGATCCTGGTGTTGGAAGGCGGCGAGATTGTCGAACGCGGAACGCATGACGATTTGCTCGCGGCCGGTGGTCGCTATAAGCAGTTATACGACAAGCAATATCGGTTTGAGCGAAACCAGTTCATCAATCCGGGTGAAGATTTCACGCCAGACTTGCCGAAAGCCACAACCTCAATCACTGACTCAGCGGCATTGCCGACGAATCTTTAACGTTAGGAGTAGAGACATGGCAGACATGAATCCCCAAAATTACGCCAATCACACGCGATGGCATCAACCGTTTCACTTTTTTGTTTTCCCCGTGATGATTATCAACTTCTTCTGGTCTGTCGTGCTCTTTGCCAAAGCGCCAGACAGCAATTCAGGCTGGTGGATGGTGGTCTCCATTGCGCTGGTACTCCTGACGCTATTCGCAAGAACGAACTCTCTCAAGGTGCAGGATCGGATCATCCGTCTTGAAGAAAGACTTCGGTACCAGCAACTCTTGTCGCCTGCCCTGCTCCCGCAAACCAGCGCGCTCAGGGAAAGTCAGATCGTCGCACTACGGTTTGCGTCCGACCATGAACTGGAAGACCTGGTGAACGCGGTGCTGACAGGCAAGCTCACCAAGCCTACCCAAATCAAGCAGGCCATAAAAACATGGCGGAGCGACACCTTTAGAGTTTAGGTCGGTCGAAGTAGGTTTGAAGTGTAGTTCAAAGCGTGTATGTTGTTTCCAGATAAGGAGAACAAGTGACAGAAAAAGAGACTTTGCAGTATGCTGCCGACCAAGCCCGAAAAACGGCCCGCGCCGGACGGGAATTCGCCGGACTACTGGATGACTACGCCAAGTGGTTGACGCAACCTAACTGGCGTCAAAGAGCAGACGAATGTCATCGCGCGGCGTTGAACAAACTGAATGTAATCAAAGACGGACTGGCGGTCTGCAGTAAGCTGGTAGAAGAAAGCTCGGAAGCTGCGGCTGCTGATTTAGTGAAACAAGAGTCGCTGAGGAAAGAAGCTTTGAACCAGCAACAGGAAAAGTCAGCTCAGGTGGAGAAAGGTCCTCTAGAAAAGCCCGAGCGCCGCCCAATCCGGATCGCCAGGAAAGCAGTCGGCAAGTAAATCGAAGAAGTCGAATAGGTCCCATATGTCGACTCACCGACAAGCAGTGTTAACCCAAAAGGTGCAGCCCGTCATCTCATAACCGCACATCGTCTACGCCCTCGCCACGGAATTCTTCTTCGATCTTATTCATCGTCCGAAAGTGCCAAATAGCTGAAGTTTCGTCAGCCATGTTCAAGGGAACATGGTGGCACGGTCGTTGCTCATGTACTGCCGAGCGTCAAGCGATGCAACGGTGGCGCAGCACTGGAGAGCGGTGAGGTTAAAGATTTTATCGAGAGTGAAAGTCCGAAATGCGAAACGTAAAAACAGCGAAATCGAAAATGCGCAAATTGAAGTTGCGCAGGTTGAAAGTGCGGAGATGGGAAATGAAAGCGAACCTGGGCCATCGACTCTCGAAAGCTTTGACGAGCGCGTTAGTTTTAGTGGTGCTCCTGGCGGCCACTTTGGTGCCAGCAATGGCCCAGACGAAACGTAAGCCGGGTTTGCGGCGAAAAGCACCGGTCCGTCGAGTTGTTAAGCCAGTTGTGAAGACCCAAGTGCCGGCGCCGGTCTATTACGACGTCATCTCAGGTCAGATAATCCGAGTACGAATGAATCGAACAATAACCTCCGAAACCGCACGCGTGGGTGACCAATTTACGACCACGGTTATGGTTCCTGTTTATGCGAGCGGTCACGAGGTGATACCTGCAGGCAGCGAGGTTGTCGGCCGGGTGGTGAGCGTTAACCGCGCATCACGCAAAAGCAAAGCAGGTTCAATCGGTGTCCACTTCATCTCGCTTAGATTACCGACAGGAATAGCGCGGGCCATTAACGGCGATCTAACCGATGTGACGACCTCAGATGTGAATGCTGATAACGAAGGCGAGGTCTCGGGCCAATCTGCGACCAGGCGCAACGCGGTCTTCATCGGCGGCGGCGCGGCCACCGGAGCTCTGATTGGCGCAATCGCAGGCGGCGGCAAGGGCGCGGGCATAGGGGCGGGCGTGGGTGCAGGACTGGGCGTGGCAGGAGCCTTTTTCTCGAAGGGCCACGAGGCGGTGGTGAAGTCGGGTACCGAGTTTGGCGTGGTGCTGAACCAGAACCTGTTACTTCCGGTGGCGAATGTTAGAAGTTTCTGAGGTCCGACAGGTCGGACATCAAAGAGATCGGCAACCTCTGGGTCGCCGGTGGATGGGAGCCCGCAAGCGAAGGGGAGAGCGCGGGCGGGCTTCCAAAAATATATGAGGACGAAGCATGAAGGCGCGTTCCCTACAAGACGCAGTGTGAAGTAAGAACTGTCACCGGCGTTTGAGGTTGATCCTTCCGCCTTCATCCTTTCAGCTCGGTCGCCCCGGTAATAACGTAAGTAGGCGGCCAAAACGAGAACCCGTCGCGAAGGGGAGAGCGCGGCGGGTTTTCTGTTTCGCGCAGGGGATGAGATATCTGAGACTGTTTAGAGAGCACACTTGTGTGCACCGTTTCAATCATGTATTTGCCAGCGCGAGGCAAGCACACAAGTGTGCTTTCTAAACGGAGGATTAAGAAACGAATCGGTTTGTAACCGCGTCTGGGCGAAGCCCCTGTTGTTTTCGCAGTTACTTCGCGGAGGCGTTCCGATGGCGTGTCTGAGTTATCCGATTGTAATCGGGATTGAGGTAAACCAGCCGGCCGCCAACAATAGTCGCTACCGCGGCGCCGGTCATGGCTCGCCCGTGGAAGGGAGTATTACAACTTTTGGACCTTGAAGCAGCAACATCAAAAACCCATTCATGCGACGAGTCTAAAATTGTTACGTCAGCGTGAGCGCCCTCCACCAGGGTTCCGCGGTCCTTTAGGCCAAATATCCGAGCTGGGTTGGTCGAACATAACCGCACCAGCCGCTCCAAATCGATCACTCCCTGATTCACTAAATCGAACGCTAAACCCACAGCAGTTTCCAATCCGGTAATACCAAACGGTGCCTGATCGAATTCGAGCGCTTTTTCGTCAGCGTGATGGGGCGCATGGTCAGTGGCAATGGCGTCGATGGTTCCGTCTTGCAAACCCTCCAGCAGCGCCTCAACATGATCCCGGCTGCGAAGCGGCGGGCTCATTTTGGTGTTGGTGTCGTAGTCTTCCACGGCCTCGTCGGTCATGGTCCAGTGATGGGGCGTGACTTCACAAGTTACCTTCAGTCCAAGTTCCTTTGCGCGCCGCACCGCCTCAACCGAACCCCGAGATGAAACATGTGCGATATGCACGGCGGCGCCGGTTAGCTTCGCGAGCACACAGTCGCGAATAGTGTCCACATCTTCGGCAGCCGCGGGCATGCCCTTCAGTCCGAGAATCAGCGACCAGCGTCCTTCGTGCATGGCCCCGCCTAAAGTCATGGAGGCGTCCTGGCAGTGGTCCACGACCGTCAAATCGAAACCCCGCGCGTACTCCATAGCTCGCCGCATGATCCCAGCATTCGGCACCGGCCGGCCATCGTCCGAAACCGCCACGATACCGGCATTCTTCATCTCACCCATTTCGGCCAACTCTTTTCCGCCGGAGCCTTTGGTTAGTGCACCAATCGGGAAGACGTTTGCCAGTTGAGCTCGCTCAGCCTGCTCGATGATAAAGCGAGTGACTGCAGGACTATCGTTTACCGGGTCAGTGTTGGGCATGGCGCAGATCGTGGTCCATCCCCCGGCCACTGCCGCCGCCGCTCCAGTTGCTATGGTCTCTTTGTATTCCTGTCCCGGCTCGCGCAGATGGGTGTGGAGATCAATGAAGCCGGGCGCCACGATCAAGCCGGTCGCATCAAAGACCTCCGCGCCGGGCGGGACTTCCCGGCCCCTTTCGAGTAAACCAGAAATACGACCATCTTCGATTAAGAGATCCTGGCCGCCGTTGACTCCGGCGGCAGGATCGATGACGTATCCGTTGGCGATTAGGATCTTCATCCGCTGCTTTCCTTACGCTTTAGCGCTTGATTCTTAGCCGGCTCAACCTTGTCAACATCAACTTCGGCGTGGCTGCCGCCGGCCAGAAGGTAAAGCACAGCCATGCGCACCGCAACCCCATTGGTCACCTGGTCGAGGATTAGCGAGCTACTGCCGTCTGCAATTTCCGACGCGATTTCGATGCCCCGGTTTATTGGCCCCGGATGCATCACGATTGCGTCGGGCGCGGCGCTCTTAAGGTGCTGTGGCCGGAGGCCATAGTGGACGGCATATTCGCGCATCGACGGGAAAAACGCGGTGTCCTGACGCTCACGCTGAATCCTGAGAACCATCACCACGTCCGCGCCGTCGATGGCATCTTCGATTCGCTTTTCGACATGCAACCCTGTTTCAACCAGTTCGCCGAATTCCGCTGGGACCAACGTGCCTGGCCCAGCAATGCTCACGGTCGCCCCCAGTTTCGTCAACAGATGTATATTGGAGCGGGCCACCCGCGAGTGAAGCACGTCACCAATTATGGCCACCTTGAGTCCGGCAATCCGACCTTTGTACTCGCGAATCGTCAAGGCATCCAGCAACGCCTGGGTGGGGTGTTCGTGGGAACCGTCGCCGGCATTCACGATTGGCGCGTGCCCCATTCGGGCCAGCTGCTGAGGCGCGCCGGCCATTGAATGGCGCACCACAATACAATCGGGCGACATCGCTTCCAGATTTCGCGCGGTATCGAGGAGAGTTTCGCCTTTGCTGACGCTGGAAGTGGAAACACTGACGTTCACCGCATCAGCTGACAGCCGCTTGGCGGCGATCTCGAATGATGTTCTGGTTCGCGTTGAGGGTTCAAAGAAGAGGTTTATGACCGTGCGCCCACGCAGGGCCGGCACCTTCTTGATGTCGCGCTTTGATATCTCACGAAAAGTCTCGGCAGTATCGAGCAAGTGGGTGATCTCGCCTGCATCGAGCTCGCGGATGCCTAAAAGATGTTTTCGGTTGAAAGTCACACTGTCCATAAAACATTTGGGCTTCGGTCTTCAGACCTTTTAACTTGAACCGTTGAAACCGACTTTAATTGGAACTCACCAAGGCCAACGGCCCAGACCACTTGATCAAAAAAAAGCGGCCATCGCTGGCCGCTGTTGCTTACGCCGTTTCTGCCGGTGGTCGCTCGACAATTACCACACCCTCTTCTTCATCAAATTCCTGGAGCATGACTTTAATAATCTCGCTCTTTTTCGTCGGCACCAGCTTGCCGATGTAGTCAGCCTGAATAGGAAGTTCGCGATGCTCTTTTCCGCGGTCAATCAATACGGCCAGTTGTACGCGTCGTGGCCGGCCAAAATCTATCAGCTGGTCGAGCGCCGCCCTGATGGTGCGTCCGGTGTAGAGCACGTCATCAATCAGAACAATATTACGATTCTCGATATCACCCGGCAGGTCAGTGCGGTTGACGATGGGCTTAGCGCCGACCGTTGAAAGATCATCGCGGTAGAGCGTGATATCGACGATTCCGACGGGTGGTCGGTCGCCTTCGAGATCCGCAATCTTGTCGGCCATGCGTTCAGCCAGAGGTACACCCCTCCGGCGAATGCCTACCAGGTAAAGGTCTCCAGCGCCGTGGTTTTCTTCGACGATTTCTGAAGCCAGACGGGCCAGCGCGCGATTGATTCGCGGGCTATCCATAATGCGCGCTTTCTCGATGAAATCCATTTCGCGGATACTAACAAGAAGAATCTTGCGAGACAAGTAAACGGCACAGGCTGTATCTATTTAAGCGGCCGTCCTTGTTTGGAGAGGGTGGCCTTGTCAGTGATTCAGCGGTCTGTTAGTCTCCTTTTTCGACCACCTGTTAAAATTATCAGAGCTACCAATGCTCTATCGCTCATTGCTGCGACCTTTACTCTTTCGCTTGCCCGCAGAGACCGCCCACGAGCTCGCGCTGCATTCCCTTTCCTTCTCGCCCGGTCTGACAAAACGTTTACTAGGCGACCGCTTCAAACGTTGCCCGTTTGGGAGCATACGTCGTTTTGGTTTGACGTTTTCAAACCCGGTTGGGCTGGCGGCAGGCGTTGATAAGAACGGCATTGCTCTCGAGGCGCTGGCTGGTCTGGGCTTTGGCTTCATTGAAGCGGGAACCGTCACCTACCATCCGCAGCCCGGAAATGAAAAGCCTCGCTTGTTCAGGCTCCCTCTGGATAAAGCTTTGATAAACCGCGCCGGCTTCAATAACCTTGGGGCCAAAGCATTTGCCGATCGCTTGCGTGGCCACGACCCTGATTGTGTCCTGGGAGTCAGCATCGGGAAGAGTCGGCTTGTCGCAGTTGAAGACGCCGTAGAGGACTACCTGAAGAGTTTTGAATTGATCTACCCTGTGGCAGATTACGTCGCCGTAAATGTCAGCTCGCCCAATACGCCACGTTTGCGTGAACTTCAACAGGCCGATCACCTTAATGAGTTGCTGCGAGCACTTCAGCAACGTAACCAGGAACTGGACGCGGGAGGCTCCGGCCATGGAATTCTACCGATTCTGGTCAAACTTTCTCCTGACCTCAGTCACGAAGAATTGGTGAACATTGTGGCCGTGGCTCGGAGCAACAACGTCGCAGGCTTGATTGCTACCAACACCACTACCGATCGGGCTGTATTAACGACACCAGCCGAAACGGTGAATGCCTACGGTGATGGGGGATTGAGCGGGGCCCCTCTCAGAAGGCGATCCGCGCAAGTGATTGCTACCCTCTTCAATCTTACGGATGGTTCGATGCCGCTGATTGGGGTGGGCGGAATCTTTACCGCGGAAGATGCGTGGGAAATGATTTGTGCCGGCGCGAGTCTGGTCCAGGTGTATACAGGACTTATTTACGAGGGTCCATCCATCGCGAGAAATATTAATGATGGCCTTCGTCGAATTGTTTCGACCGCAGGCTTCGTCTCTCTCGATGAGGCTGTCGGCTGCCGCGCGGCAGAGATCGCTAACTAAAAGATGGTAAACCAGTCATCGATCGGTGCTATGAAAACTAACCGCAACCTAATCGTGGCGCTTGATGTAAAAACGGGAGCGGAGGCCCAGCGTCTGGTAGACATGCTTCGCGGAGTCGCCGGCATGTTCAAAATCGGTTCGCAATTGTTCACAGCTACAGGCCCAACGTTCGTTCGCGACATCGTGAACTCAGGAGAACGGGTTTTTCTCGATCTTAAGTTTCATGACATTCCAAACACGGTGGCTGCGGCTGGCATTGAAGCTGCTCGTCTAGGGGTCTCTATCTTTAATGTGCATGCAGCCGGAGGCAGCGAAATGATGCGACGCACAGCCGGGGCGGTGGCTGAATCCGTTCAGGCGAGCGGACTCACGAAACCATCGATCATCGCCGTGACAGTTTTGACTAGTGCGGATCAGATGACACTGACAGACGTGGGATGGGACTCGACCCCGGAGAAGCTGGTCGAGCGTCTGTCGGTGCTGGCAGCGGCGGCCGGACTGGACGGAGTAGTTGCTTCACCACGCGAGATTGGCATCGTCCGCTCCGCCGTAACGAAGCCGGGCTTTATCGTCGTCACCCCAGGCGTTCGCCCTGTGGGAGCTGCGCTCGGCGATCAAAGCCGAGTGACCACGCCTTATGAGGCCATTGCTGCCGGCGCTGATTATCTGGTGGTTGGGCGACCCATCATTGAAGCGACTGACCCGCCTAAAGCTGCACTGAAGATTATTGAGGAGATGGAAGCTGGTTCTCCAAACAACATTAAAGTGCCGGAACTGGGAGATTCATGATGCGTGTACAGTCTGGGATCGCAGGGCCAACCGGAAGGAGACGATAATTCAGCTTATCGACGAATAATGCTAGACCGCCGCAAGGTTGGACCGTAAACCGGTTGCCCCTGGAACGGTTCCGCAATTTGCTCTGACCGCATTTTGAATTATGATTCAATGATGACCCAAAGGTTGAAAGTCGTGACTGCCTGGCAGTTGTTCGTTATGGCATTGGTTCTGGGAGCGTTTGGTCGACCAGTTTCCGCTCAGAGTAACCCTGAGGTGGGTTCTCTGCCCTTCTCTCCTGCTCCTTACAAAGTGGGTGAACGGCTGACTTTCAACGTCTCCTATTCAGTATTCAACACCGCCGCCCACGTCGAGCTCGTGGTTGGAGCACGCGGGACTTTCTTTGGGCGCGAAGGTATTCAGCTCAAGGGTCATATTGAAACGACCGGGGTAGTGAATGCCGCGTTGTTTGCCGCTAACAACGACTACATCACCTATGTTGACCCGGCCACAAGCTTACCTTTTCACAGCCAGCAGATTGTGCGAGGCGCCCTCGGTACCTCAGAGATAACACCAGAATCCAATCAGGCAGCGGGACCACTTCCGTCAACAGAAACAGCGATGAATCCGGGGACGTACGATTTGCTTTCGGCGATCTACCGTCTCCGGGCGCTGCCGCTCAGCGAAGGTGCGAGTTACAGCTTGTCGGTCACCAACGAAGGCAATAATTATCAAGTCGACGTTAAAGTAAAGGGGCGCCAGGTCGTTAGGACAAATGCTGGGTCATTTGACACCATCGTTACGCAACTGCGCATAGAGCATACCTCCGGAGGGCCTGATTACAAGGCCACGGTTTACTTCAGCCAGGACCAAAGGCATCTCCCTGTTCTCATCACTGCGAAACCCTCGGCAGGCGAGATCCGGGCTGAACTCGCCGGGTCGGAGTTTATCGCGATCCCCGCTCCTCCCCCTGGCCAGAGCCCAACCCCGGGGATCCAAACTACACCGAATCCCAATGGGAGCAACCAAGGGAGAGTGGACGGAGTGCCCTTTAAGGTAGGGGAACAATTGAACTACCAGGTGTATTTGCCGACCATCACCTCGCCGGTCGCCCGAGCTACATTTCAGGTACGGGCGCGGTCGAAATACTTCAATCAGGATGGTCTATTGTTCACTGTCAATGCGGAGACGACTAATGCTCTGCAAAAGCTGTTCGTGGCAAAAGACATGATCAGTTCATATGTCAATCCTCAATCCCTGCTTCCCTTCCAAACTGAATTGGATTTGAGTGAAGGCGGCACGCGCGTTAACACCAAGCTGACCATAAATCAGGACTACGGCAGGGTCACCACCGAGAAAAATGAACGGATCGAGATTCCGGTCGGCACTCACGATTATCTTTCCTTTTTTTATGTGGTGCGCACGTTTGATCTAACTATCAATAAACGGAGCGCGATATCAATTTTGGTGAACAATAAACCAAAGACGCTCTTCGTGACAGCGTTGAAGCGAGAAACGCTGCAACTGGGTTCGCAATCAATTCCCGCTATACAGGTATCTCTTACCACTGACGACCCTCAGCCCGATAAGTATCAACTGCTGGGATGGATCAGTGACGACCGGCGGCGCTTACCTCTCCGCCTGAGCGCGGTCACCAAACTTGGACCGCTTCGCGCAGACCTGGCAATCATCCCGGTGACAAGTCAATAAGCACAGTGGCTTCTTCGGACCCTCTCCAAAAGTTATTCTGAAATTGAAAACTGTTTTCAACTAGGCTATACTCCGACTCAGCTTCAAGGCGATGCGCTGAAATTTACCCTTTGGAAAGTTATTCTCATGCTCAATTCTTTCATTATTGTTCTTCGGGAAGGGTTTGAATCCTTTCTGCTCGTAGCCGTGATTCTGACTTATCTGAGGAAGTCGGGTCAAAAATGGTTGAGCCCCGCGGTGTATGTAGCTATCGCCCTCGGACTCGCAGCCAGCGCCGGTCTGGGCTATTTACTGGTGTCCGGCGTCGAGCAGTCTCGGCTTGAACAGATTTTCGGGGAGAGGTTCGGAGCATACGCCGGTCAGTTTTTGGGAAATGAAGCTTTGCGCGAGGGAGTATTGGGCTTAGTGGCCATGGTGATGGTTGGCACCCTCGTAATTCACATGTGGAGAACGGGACCAAAGTTGCGCGAGCGCATGCACAATCGGCTCGGTGAAATGTCGTCCCGAACCTCACGTTGGGCCGCGCTGGCTGGAGTGTTTCTATTTACCTTCCTGATGATCACACGGGAGGGGATGGAAACAGCGTTGATGTTAATGCAGGTGCGAAATTCCCAGTTGGTCACTGGTGCCCTGCTGGGTCTCGGCGCTGCGGTTCTATTTGCCTGGGGATGGGCCCGCTTCGGTCACCTTATCAATGTGAAGAGATTTTTCCAGGTGACCGGCATTTTTCTTTTGCTCTTCATGCTTCAGGTCGGCATCTACTCGTTCCATGAATTTTCTGAAGCAGGTTTGCTTCCCAATAGTGACATGCTTCATGCTGCGACCGAGAAGTTCTCGCCGGATGGACTCTACGGCAAATGGTTTTCGCTGATGATGATTGCGGTCTGCGCGGTCTGGTTATTCATTGGCTGGTTGAAAGACCGCTTGAAATCGACTCATCCTGGTGCAGTCAACTTGGGACAAGCCTAAATGCCCTAAAGCTATCGGGTAGGAGGCGGTGTCACCGCCGCCGTCCTCCCGCACCACCGTACGTACGGTTCCGTATACGGCGGTTCATGAAGTCCACTGAAGATAGCGCCGTTGAGACGCAGCAAACATTAGTTCGACCACTGCGGGCTCCAACGGCTCGCCTTCTTCCGAGCAGAGGGTTCTCTCCTTGCCGTGACCTTTGACGCACCCAAGCCATCCTCTCGCCAATTCCGTTGGCTACCCTCCGGGTGGGAGTCGAGCATCTCAGCTCTTCTATCTGCGTCTCCTGTGGTCATCGAAATTCAAGTCTCCATTCTGTGACTTCACCTTTGGGCCTTCAGTCCGGTTGGACCTGCTATGCCCTCAGCTGACTTCTGCCAACTCTTCCCGTCACCTCTCGATGCCGGTAGTTCGTGACAAGCGGACAGATCTCCCCGGGTATTGCGCACCCACCTTCACGCTTATGCCCGCCACATCTACGCCCAAGCTTTCCGTGCAGGTATTGGACTTTGAAGATATTGGCATCCTCATCCAGCTTTGCACGCCTCCTATGCGATTTCTGTTCGTCAGGCCAGCGCTTTGCCTGCGGCTTCCTTCAGATTCCACCTCGCGATGGACACCCTTGCCGCCCGGCTAACGATTCCCCCTGTCGGGTTCGTAGGAGACTTTCAGTCCCTAGTAAGAGCGCCCTGCCGGGCGCACCATACAAAAAGGGCGAGCCCGTTAACCGGCTCGC
>JANNJZ010000473.1:0-38295 GCA_031396065.1 Pyrinomonadaceae bacterium
CTTAATCGACGCCTCGCAGTTGAGATTACCGCCGAAGACTATGAATATATGCTCTGTGTCATGCCTCCCATCTATGGCAAAAACTGCTTCGCGATGGGAGAGATCTACACCCACAGCGCCGCTAATGAACCCATCTATTACTGGGCCTCAAAACATGACCGACGCTACTTTTGTTTACTCGGCACTCAAGCGGAAGCCGAACAGGAATTCGCGCGCACACTAATATCCAAAGCCCACGACACCCTCATACAGCAACTCATCGATCGCGAAGATATCGACAGCAAAGCCACCGCTGCACTCGAGCGCGTACTTAAAATCTGCCAGACCACATCAGTAATACTCGCCCCAATAACCGCGTCACCCAAAGAACTAACAAAAAACTCCCCGCCAATAGTCTGGACCAAGCCACTGACGCCTTGCGGACCAGACAGCGATCCCAAAATTAAACTGCACGGCACGGTTGAGATCAACGGCATGTCATTCCATGCAGAGGCCTATGAAGTCTGCTATTCCACCGACGGCGAAAATCAACAGATCGGCAAGCAGGACGAAGACGAAACCTATCTTGGAGAAATCTGCAGTATTGTCCAGGGAGCCGCAGAGACCATTGTGATCGCCAACCGTGAATACGTCCTCGCCATAATCCCTGGGCAACGCTAATCCCTCAGCGCAGCCCAACCGTTCGTGAAGAATGCAAAGCAACTACTCACAAACATCTTTCGACTTTTCCATCCCTGACGCGCTCACCCTTACTACCCCAGTCACTTCTAACATTCCGACCCTCAATGACAATTCCAAACCAACACGTCAAGAAGTAATCGTCGACCCAATACGTCTGGGAGACGCTGGGGATATTAGTAACTCCTATTCAGCGGATGTTATCGACAACGGTCGAGTCCGAAAACCTTTCCGCTACAACGGACAGTTCTACACCACCACCTCGACCATAACCGGAATGTACCCCCGGTCTATACGCCAGGCAGAAGCCTATCGACTTTTACTCACCACACTCTTCGACGGCCAAATCACCGACATTCATACAAAGATAGACCATGACAACGGCAGGGCCGCTCGCTCTGACCCAAACGGCTTCTATCACGGCATCGCTATCACCCATCAGGGCCGCCAATATGTTCTAGCCGGTCCGCCATTGACATTCCTCCCAAACCTCCCAGGAACATAAAGCGGCCACCAACCCAACCGCCATGACCACCTTTCCCCGACTTTCAACCACAGCGATCGGACAGAATAAGAACGCCCCTCGCGTATGGCTTGAAGGACAATATCTGCGCGATGCCGGTTTCAATCCCGGATGCCACATACAAGTTGAATTTTCTACCGATAAAATCGTTATCAAACTCGCAGCGAATGGACCACGCATAGTCTCTTCAAAGAAACAGGGCCACGTTTCTGTAGTAGATCTAAACTCGTCGGCTATCCAAACCACATTCGGCACCACCGTCTCAAAACTACAAGTCCATGTTTCCCCCAACCAGATCATCTTAACCCCGGCGCACTCTCTTGCTCTCCGAGCCACGCGTTGTAAAAACGGCACCGAAGGCAGTTGCTTTTCCGGAGGCGGCCTACTCACCGAAGCAGCCAAACAAGCCGGTTACACTCCCGCGTTCGCTATTGAAGTCGACTCGGGCTACTCGACAATATTCGAACGAAATCATCCAGAAGCCAGGATGTTCAACCTAAGCGTTGAAGACATACCACTCGACGCACTTCCGCAAGTCGAACTTTTGACCCTGGGCATTCCGTGTCAGCCTTGGGCACTCTGCCGTCGCCGCGACGTCGAAACGGGGAATAAGCGCAATCGTTCCTTACCACCTGAAGCCCACCCACTTAGTGACATGTCAATCTGGGCTGCATTGCTAATCCGGCAGGTAAATCCCGCTACGATTGTCATTGAAGAAGCGCCCGGCTACCTCAACAGCAGTGCCGGTTACATGCTTCGGTTCTTCCTCCAGCGCGCTGGCTACTTCGTCCACGGCGCTGTTTTGGATCCAACTTTCTACGGCGAAATCACCGCGCGCAAAAGAACCGTAATCGTCGCCACCTCCGAGCCTGGCTTCCAGTGGCCAGCAATAAGCCCTTGCACAAGAACCTTCGCGGACTTTGCCGACCCTCCAGAGATCGCAGAATCCCAATACTTCACGCCTGAACAAAAACCCTGGCTATTCAAACACTGGGAGACACAGACACAAAAAGGCAACGGCTTCGCTCCTCCACAACTCTCGGATCAAAGCACCCGCGTTCCGGTAGTGCGTCGTCGTTATTTTTCCCAGCAAGGCGATGGAGTTGTCGTAAAGCACCCAACTCGTGAAGCATATCGTTGGCTCAGCCTGGCAGAAGTGCGCCGCATTCACACCGTACCCGACACTTATTTGTTAGACGAGGAACAATCTCTCACCAGAGCAGGTGAGGTCATAGGACAGGGAGTAATAATCTCGTTCTTTCAAAAGATTATTTCTGCAGCACGACATTTCACGAGCACCGAGGGATCAGCAAACACCCAACCGCACGATCTCTCAACACCCAGCAGCAGCGCGATAGACCCAGCACCTAACAAACCGTCCAACTTCAACCTTGACCAAATGGGCTTAGCCTTCACCTAAGAGCAGGCACAAAACAAAAAACTCAGGCCGCGTGGCCACGCTCAACCCAGGGAGACAAATCAACGTACAAAAAACTTCAAGGACTCTCGATCTACTCCTAATTGTTCGTTACCGCCGTGCTTGACGGCGGCATACCCAAACCTAAACCCCGACCCGGAAACCAAGATGAACAACACAGCCACCCAAACGATTGAAAACATGCCCAGCGAGCCGTCACTAACTACGCTCACCCGTCTCGCCAGCGATGATTACATCAGAAACCTTCCTGATGATTTCTGGTCACCCGTCTTTGGTCAAACAGCAAATCGCTCCAGCGCATACGAATTCAACTTCGATTTGTGGCACGCTCACTACAACACTCGAAAAGCGTCAATGCAAACCTTTTTCGAAACGTGGTTGGCAAAAGGCGGGACCATCCTGCAATCATTCTCGGACGACCGACCCACCCTTGACTTCACTGAAGAGTATCGCAATGGCTGCCCCGATATACTCTGGAATACAAAAGGCACCCGACGCGTTGACCTTCACGGCACTATCAGCCCTTACGAACAACCCTTCCTCGCTCCCTACATGACCCCCACATACCTTGCGGAACACTTAGCTTGTCGCATGTTTGGCTTTAACATGCGCGTTGCCACTTACCTCGAATTCCCCGAGCACTAAAATCGGTTTCCGGCCCAACCCAAAACACAAGCGGACTGCAACCAACCAAATCGACTGTGGTCAAAAACAGATCTGTCATTACCCACGCACTCCACCATCATGCCCAGGAAACAAAAACCATTAGTCGACCAAGACGCTATAGACACCATACTGATGGAAGAACTAAGCGTCCAAGATGAAGAACTAAAACCTACTGCTCGACTGATTGAGGATCTCGGCGCCGACCCGGAAGCTACAACCTACATCACTATCCGCATCGAGGATGAACTGGAAATCCCCATGCCTCTTGGGGCAGAAGAGAATTCATCACCATCCAGGACATCTATGACTGCATTCGCCGCGCAACACGCTAACCCGCTCCAAGTAACAATGGCTCAAAAGAACTTCCCATCACGAAGCCAACTCATACTCCCTCTCCTTGAGTGCATCCACGAGTCTGGCGGCCAGGCCACACCCGCCGATCTCTACAATACCGTCGCTTCCAGAATAGGACTCTCCGAGACTCGAAGACAACAACGAGGCCCCGCCGGCAAGGCCGGTGAAATCAATCTCTGGGAACGCCAACTGCGAAACGCAAGACAAGAAGCTACCAACCGCGGCCTCATCGAAAATGACTTTCACCGCAGAAAACGAAACCTCTGGGAACTTACAGAAAAAGGACGTCGAGGATTGCGTAATTGCAAACCAGGAGTCCTCATTACCGTCTTCACAACTTCCATGGGAACCGCGCTGCTTGCCGAAGCCGAAACGGCCGTAGGACTAATCGCCAATAACTCTGTCGACCTCATTCTGACCTCGCCGCCCTATCCGTTAACCACGCAGAAAGTCTACGGCAACCAAGACCCAGCCGCCCACGTCGACTGGCTCACTTCACTTGCCGCCACCTGGAAAGAAAAACTCACCGACAACGGTTCACTCGTTCTCAACCTCGCAGACGTTTTCACACCAGGCGCACCGGCAATCTCTCTCTACCAGGAACGACTGCTTATCCGCTTATGCGACGAGCTCGGCTACACCCTCGCTCAAAAGTTCTACTGGGAAAACTCCTCCAAGATGCCCGGACCCGCAGAGTGGGTATGCATTCGAAGAATCAGAGTCACCCCATCAATCGAACAACTCTACTGGCTCACAAAAAATCCAGCGACCGCAAAAGCTAACAATAGGCTAGTGCTACGACCCTACTCCGGAAGCATGCAACAGCGTATGGCCCAGGGTGGCGAAAAAACTCGCCGCCACAAACGTCCCAGTGGCCATCTACTAAGACAAGGAGCCTTCGCCGTCGACAACGGCGGCAGAATTCCGCATAACCTCATCATTGCCCCAAACACCGAATCCAACGGCTTTTATCAAGCCCGTTGCCGACAACAAGGACTGCCAATTCACCCTGCCAGGTTTCCCAAGGCACTACCAACCTTCTTTATTCAATTCTTGACCGAACCCGGCAACCTGGTATTCGACCCTATGGCCGGCAGCGCGACCACCGCGGAAGCTGCTGAAGAACTCGGCCGACGCTGGATCATCAACGAACGATCGTTGACCTATTTACAAGGCGCAGCTCTTCGCTTCGAACACAACCCAACCTTGCAAACCTATTTCGACCAGCTCGCCGCGTAACAACCATGCCACACACCCACATCTGCAAATCCAAATTCCACGAAGGTCCTCGACAACGCAATCATTACAACGATCGCTGCACCGAGCCTCGCGAAACTGATTGCCTCGAGTGCGATGATCAGGAACTCGCAGCACAAGGCGCAACTTGGGAATACTTTGACTCTGTAACCTTCAGCGACGCCGACCCCGGACTTTAAAGAATGAACAACATCATCGCCAGCGAAATTCGCATCCACGATGCGATCGGCAATGCTACGTCAATCGGCGGCCACGCCATTCGACTGAGATTCAATCCACAATTCCACGCTCCAATGACCGCTGGGTACCACCTTTACGACACAAACGCGAAACTCATCACAACCCTTCACGATTACCAGATCGCTCTCAACACCAGTCGCGAGCAACATTCCATCCTCGCCTGGCGCGAAGACCTCAACTCACCACTCCCAATCACTCACTAATCGGAATCAAAGACATGACCACCACACCCGTAAAACATTCGTAGTCGGATTTTTAATGAACGAGGAACGAGGAACCGGCCGTCGGGTTAGCACTGATAAAACTAACCGAGTCCCCCCCGGCTTTGATCCGTAAATCGGATTATGCGTCGATTTATGGATCAAGTGCCCTTTCTGCCCCCAAAAAGCAAATTGACCGTACCGCCCTACTCCGCGCATAAGTACCTTTTCTGTGTGTCATCAAGCCTCGTCAGACAAAGAAGCACTATAAGAAACGTCGAAACCGGGTGGACGTAATGGAGTTGTATCTAAATGGGAATTCTGGCTTTTTTCGTGACGAATTCTGTGCTCTCTTGGAACCCACTCAATTCGTCTCCAATGGTGTGTAGACCTGAACGGGCGAACCCTTGAGCTGCTCAATCAGTTCCGGGACAGGCGTTCCGCACCACACCCAGAGCATGTCTGAAGAATCGCGGCCATTGTGTCCCCCAGATTCTGTGATGATCCATGAGGGCCTGCGAGTCGCGGTACCGCTCAAAGACAAGACACTCGGTGTTTGTTGCTGTTGAAGTACCACTCGTACTGCAAAGTCCCGGTGTCTTTAGTGCGCACCAATTCCGCGCATTTCGCACCGAGACGCTTAAACTCGTCAAGCTTGCCATCATGGATTTTGAGTCAAGCGACACATTCAAGTTCGCTCATTGCTCCCTCCCTTACCTCAAGACGTTGGATATTTAGCCGCGCCGCCTAACGCTGCGGTTGAGCGGCCCGCACATTTCGAGGAACACGACGGAAAGATTTCGTCCCTGCGAACCATCCCACTGTCAGATTAGCGCGCGCAAGCGCTCTTTGGTGACCGCTTCTTTAGGACTCCTTGCGCCGCCCTGCAACCAGGAATGGATTTTCTTCAATGTAACGGTATGCGTAATGGAACTCCGAATCTCAACCTCGATTTTGCTCAGCTCTCCGGGCTCACAGTGGTGTTGTTTGAAGGTCCTCACAGCCAAGACAGCAGCTTCGTAAAGAGTTTCCGCCTCGACTTCAACCGAGTGCCGTAAGCCTTCAATGTCTACAAACGAAACGATACATGCGGCCATGTCGCGGAGAATAGCATTTTCGCTAATTTTCGCCAATCGAACTATGTGCCATTTACGGCACAAAGCGGTTAGGAGTAGAGGTTGCCGCCAAGGGCGGACCAAATGGGAATCAGCGAATCGCTAATGAAGCCAGCTTGGCCTCCACAACCTAGTGTTTTTAATGCAAAACCTCTTGCATTGACGAATTCGCAAATCTGCGTAAAATCCCCAGCAACCGGTGTCTGGTTGCTGGGGTGAGGACAGTAACCGATAGAGGCGAAAGCCTCCACCAACCGATATGAGCCCTGGTCCAAAACCGGGGCTTTCGGTTGTGTGCCTAGCCGTATTCGACAGCTTGGAGGTGAAAGTCCTCTATCCAACCTGATGGAGGTGATGGATTAGCGAAGCGCAAGGGCGTCGTCGTGAGGCGGGTCTGAAGGAAGCGTGGAGCAAAGGCGCCAGTCATGAACAAGAAGAGACGTCCGGCGTCGGGCGAGCTTACCTCGGAGATCTGTTGCTGGTTTGGTGTTTCAGGACCTGAGCATGCTTCCGGGACTTCTCGACCATTAATCATCGATATCTGACTCGAGGGGCTGATTACTCCGCGCGCCGGATCGTGAATGAAATGACCTGGCGCACCTCTCGCTTCTCGTCCGGAACGACGATGGGCAATGGTCCTTCTTTCTCGAACAATGGCTTGCCGTCACGACGATCAGCCAAAAGGATGATACGATCGGTGAATGCGTGATCCAGTTCGGGTAAAGCGAACACAGCGCGGTACCCGTCAGTTGCCCCAACCACCAGGAACAGCGCGAGTTCTTTCCCGCGCAACTGCTCGCCAAGCTTAACGCCAGCCAACTTCAAGACATCCCCAAGTTCGATCCCTGACAGACTCCATCCCCACGCATTTCATAGCAACCAAGATGCCGCAACAAAGTAAAAGAATTATTGTCTGTTACCAACAAATGCAGATAATCCCGTCACGTACCTAACCCCGACCAAAAACTGTGCGGCCAGCGTCAAAGCAATACTGAGCGTTCTCAGCACACAACAAGCAACAAACCGTGAAAAGAGTAGTCCATCTACCAGGAGGCAGACGCGTCCCCCTCTCCACCTATGTCCAAGCATGGAAGAGAACGCTAGCGGCACCTCCAGAAGCTATCTTCCAAAGTGCATTCAACTGGTATCCAGAAAACCGTGAGGAAATACTAAGAGAGTTTCGCCGAGGACTTCACGACCGCATTAACAGACGCATTAACCAATTCCCCGGCACACTTCGTCCTCCAACAACTTCGCCACCGCGGAAATTAACCCACGAATGGCAAATCGAAACATACCGAGCAGCCCAACAGCTTAACCAGCCCCGACTCATTATTGACTGGCTCCCACCCTGGCTGAAATCACGCTATCGCCATCGTCTAAGAGCGAACATCGCAATCTAAAACTAAAACCTACAGCCAACCCACATTTACTAAACGCTAAACCACCAATGCCGCAAAAACTCACCAACGCCGCCGTCGACGTCTTACAAAAGTCTGACTACGACGGGCTTGCGGTTCGCTTCCCACAAGTCACGCCGACTCTATACAGCGAAATCAACGAAGTATTCATCCGGCTTGGCGGCAAATGGAAAGGCGGGCGCACCAAAGCCCACGTGTTTCAAGAAAAGCCAGCTCCCTTAATTGAATACGTTCTCAGCACTGGCACAATGCCACCCAAAAACCCCGAGGCCTTTTTCCCGACTCCCAACGAAGTCGCCCGCGGCATTATGATAATGGCCGACCTCGACAAACTATGTGACGAAGATCTAATTCTCGAACCACAAGCCGGAAACGCCGCCCTTCTTGACTACCTAGAAACTCACGCCGCTGAACTGTTACTTACAGACGATCACGCGCCCCTAAAGCCCCGAACTTACCTCGTCGAGAAATCACCGATACGCTGCGCCATACTACGCGCCAAAGGTTACCTTAACGTCCAACAACAAGATTTCCTTCAATATCAAACCGAGTTGCGCTTCGCTCGGATTCTAATGAACCCGCCTTTCTCCGTACCGAGATCCAAAACCGCCTACATCGATCACATACTCCACGCGTTCAAATTTCTTGCGCCCGGCGGCCTGCTCGCAACAATCGCACCCGACCATTTCATTCGCCACGAAGACCAGCGCAGTCAATCCTTCCTCGAGTTCGTTACCAGCAACGGCTATTTTGAAAGCAACCATCCGGACGCTTTCAGAGAAACTGGCACCTCCGTTCAAACCTTAACCATTGCCCTGGAAAAACCAACAGAGCGCGAAACGCAAATCCTCGAAAACCGACCACACGAAAACTATTTGAACTATTACTGTTTTCTCGCCTGCCTACGAGTAGACAACGAACCCCATCTTCACGATCGCGCCACCCAAATCGCGCGCAGGATAAACGAAGGCCAATTCGGACTCAACCTCCTCGGCGAACCTAACTCCGAAACACGCCAGGCAATACAAAACCTCTATGAAACCGCAATCAACGAACTACGACACGTTGGCAGCCAGATAAAAATGCAACCGACCTGGATGAACTGGCTTGTATCCACATTTATTGCCGAACACATCACCAACCACGAGCTCTCTTATTCAACGGGTGAAATTTCTTTACAGGCGGCCTGATATGAAACTCTCCAACGCAAAAGACGCTTTCATACTCCAACGCAAATACCGCAAGCACAAACCGATCCGGAAGAAAGAAAACTTCGATTGGAACAACAGCTTGAAAAACTACGCCTCACAGTTCGAGCCGATATCTTCTCCGCAGTCCAACACATCCTCGATAAGGCCCGCAAACGAGAGCAAGGCTTTACCCAGAAGTTTGTAGATCTGCTCTTCGCCAAAAACTGCTTAGAAGAAAAAGTTGAAAGCCAAACACTGGACGCTATAACCTCCATGCTAAAGCATCGAGAATGGCCCACGGCTAGAGCCATGAAGGCCGCTATACAAATAGTAGAACGAGCCAACCTCAGATGGTCGTCAATTGAAGGTTACTGGCTAAGTCAAAAATTCTCTTGAACGGTTATCGCCCTTACCGAAACTAAGCACTAAACACCAACCCATCTCTAAACGCCAAAATGCGCCGTCCCGACCGAAGCCGAAAGCAGCGCATTTTCCGCCCACTCGGGCACACTTTTTAGAGGGGTTGACAGCTCCCACTTGTACACCGCGGGAGCCATCTAATTTCTATTCCGGCGAAAAGGTGGCGGTCAACTCAACTCCGGTCAGTGCCTTTAGGCTTGATCAAACAAATCGGATACTGCTGCGACGAGATCAACGGATCAACGCACAAATTAGCGCGAGCACAAAAGAATAATGACTCCCATCACAGTAACCCTTCAAACCAGAGTTGACGTCGGCCGCCCAAATCTCACGATCGCTGATATCAACATCCTCTTACCCTTCACAGTCACTGGAA
Source organism: Pyrinomonadaceae bacterium (assembly GCA_031396065.1). Taxonomy (GTDB): domain Bacteria; phylum Acidobacteriota; class Blastocatellia; order Pyrinomonadales; family Pyrinomonadaceae; genus PSRF01. Next base: position 9,879 of record JANNJZ010000473.1, read on the forward strand.
TTCCCGAACACCTCACACACGAACAACGCGATGCTCTCTCAACCATGGTCTGCCAAGCGCTTGTTCCAACCAGATACTCCGCGCCAACCGGACCGCTCTACAACCACCCCCGAACAAGCCTAAGAATTCTCGAAGAATAGACCCGAACCGAATAACCAAAAACCAAGCGGAGAATATGAAATCGGCAAGCATGCGTCGGAAACCTTTCAGGCTTTCAGGCCCAAATAACTCCAGTGAGAAAGAAACTCTAAATGACTGCCAAAGCAAACATCATTACTGATCACCCGTTCGAGGCCACAGAACCTTTTAGCGCCAACTGCAAACACTGCCCACACGCTCGCGCCATACACCGCGACCGCCCAGACGCTTTCGACGAAGCAGAGACTTTTGCGCCAAGACCTGGCCCCGGAGAAGTAAAAACCCAGCTCTTCACAGTCAATCGCTTACACGTCCTCGTACCGCTCGAAATTTGTGGAGAGGATTTTGAAAATTCAATGGAAGGCGCACAACTCGTCGCACTCTACCCAGGATTTGATGTAAGCGTCGACGACGTGAAAGACGCTGCCGACGAAGAAGCACAAGAGGGCGGCCACCACGACATAGCAACCTTTCTAACCCACATATTAGCTATCGGCGAACAACAAGACGTCCACGAGTACTTCTTTTATCGCGAACGACCGCCAATCAAACCCACACAACTCACTATCCAGCCAACAAACTAGCCCGCGGCGGCGAAAGAAAACACAAAATGAGAAAAAGGCTATGGGCGAGGATTCAGTTTTCAGGTAGGACTAAAAAACAATCACCAAGGATTTCCGAACTTTATGCTAACACCTCGACCCTATATCACCTGCACCGCCACTCCCTATGGCTACGAAATCTCAGTCAACCGGCACAATAATGTTATCGACAACTACACCGCCGGAAACTGCGCTCACGACTCCGTTGAAATCGTCCCATTCAACGACCCTTCATGTCTCAATCTAAGCGAGATCAAAAAACTCGCCCGCCGAACAGCAAAAGAGATCGCTAGTGAGTACAACATCTCTCGCCATCTCATTGAATTCGACAACTAACACCATTCAAGACAATTCAAGACGACAAACAAACAAACATCAAGCGTTCCAATCTCTCCCCCGACGTTGCATTTCTTTTTTCCCCGCCTCCGTTTTAATCTTCAACCACGCCTGCGTTCTACCACCTAGATAACGACTATCAATCCGCTTCGCTACCATCCCCTCCAGCCCACGCTTTTCAAGTTCCTTAAAGAAAGCTTCGCCATCCCTCACTACGTGATCTGTATAGCGAACCCGGCTCACACGACGCTTCGGCAAGACTTTCCGCAAAGCCTGCTTCCGATCAAGTAATGACTCATCCATCAGATTGCGACCATCGACGTAAAGCAAATCAAAAGCATAGAACACAACCGCGAAATCTGGTCCACGGTTTCGCGACCTCAATCGATCGAACGACTGCATCCCTTCCACGTCCACCGCGACTATCTCTCCGTCCAAAATAGCCGTTTCTGCGCGAACCTCCCTCACTATCGACTGAAGCTCCGGAAACCTTTCCGTAAGACTGCGCTTATTTCTTGAAACAAACCGCACAGTCCCTTCCTCCAAGTAACAGACAGCCCGATAACCATCCCACTTCGGTTCAAACAGCCATCCCTTCCCAGAGAACGGAGCTTTCCTAAGCGTCGGCTGCATCACATCAACCACCAGGCTTTCAATACTTAAGATTCTCGAATTCCCCATCCACACAACCCCTATAAACCCAAGAAAGGATTTAGTAAAGACCGCAACCAGCGGTCCTAATCGAATCCAGAAGACAGGCTGTGACTAATTTCCAACAACCGTGGAGTGGAACAAAAAACACTATGATTAAAATTATAGGTCCTCGAGACAAACGAGACGAAAGTGCAATTAATACCACTTCGCATTCGGCGAACGACTGGTCCAGCGGCCTATCGCCCTTCAAACTCGGACCTCTCTCCCTGTACGACAACCACGCCGCGCAAATATTTGAGAACGCCTGGCAATTCACCAAACTCTATCCAGAACACGCCGACTCCCAAGGCCAACCCACCAGCGCCTACTGGAGCTGGGCCCAACAGGGCTGGAGATCCCCACGTGCGTACCGTTACCCACTCGGAAAAGGACGTAAGCCCCTCTGCTCAGTCTGGAATGGTCAAAAACTTGGTTACATCGACGCTCGCAAACAAATTTATCTGCCGCTCTACCAAGCGGCCGTCGCTCAAACTTACGCATATCGCAGGCTGGAAAGAACCTACCGCCGAAAGGGATCGATCGCTCTCTTTGATTTCGATGGCTACGATCACGCAGGCTTCAACATGAGCCTCGCCGACGTTCTTAACTGCCCCACACGGATTTGCGGCCACGCCTTCATCCTCGCAATGATGCTTACCTACGGCGCCAACTTCACGCTTACCGATCTTCTTGAAATCAGCAACCCAACCACGATTGCAACCAATCCCGAACTCATGCACCCCATCACAGTCGTCAATATCAAAACATTCCAAGGCCCCTCCGAATATATCGGTAGACCGATGCCCGGACGTAAAGGATCACCGCTCGGTAATCCCTACAAGACCAAACCGTGGGGACCGTACGACCGCGACGAATCTGTCCTGGTCCACTACCGACCCTGGCTATGGAAAGAAATGCAAAACCGATCCGGAGAAGTCTACTCCGAACTAATAAGACTGGCCTCGATCGCCAAAGAAGGATCATTAAATCTAGCGTGTTGGTGTGCGCCGGAAACTTGTCATGGAGACGTAGTGAAAAACGCAATCACCTATCTAATCCAACAAGGCGAAGCCCACTAAACCGAAGAAGCAAACACCCCATGGGAAAATTACAAGGTCTCCAAAAACACGGCCAAGGATTCGTGACCAGCAAAGTGCTGGCTTAACAAACCTTGATTCGTCAACTCACACGGACCACCAACTTCCTTCGTTCCCAACAAACTCAGGCCGAGGGCCCACGCCAAACCGGGGAACGAAACCTCTCGCCTAAAAACTTCAACTACACGTCCGTAAAATTACTCCCACAATACCGCGCCTTCGGCCGGCGGCTTCTAGCGGCCCAAAGACAAAAAGACATGAAGAACTCCACCAACAAATCCCGCTTTATCCCAAGTACGTCGCTCGTACCAAAAGTTAAAAAACACAAAGCAGGGTTTTAGTTCTGACTGCAACCAACCGCTTTACCAATTCTTTCGTTTCTTTTGCATCTGGAGGCAACCGTGCAAACACATCTTCTTCAGCGCTACGCTCCCAATTCACTTCACTTGCTATTCCATCCAAAGGATACCGGCAATCCGAATTTCGATTTCACCAACCACCTCCAGCAATTCGCCAACCGGCGAATCAACGCCGACAGCGCCGTACAATCAGTCCGAGCCGGTCTGCGACTCCAACCCACCTACAGCGGAAACTTGACCCGCATTGATCTCGAGTCAATTCAACTGATCGGCGGCCGAGTACTCGGTCGAGTCGAGATCGACCTCGGATCCTCCGATGGCGACGAACAGAACTACAAAATCCTCGCCGTCCCTTACGCTGAAAAGCAACTCGGCGACAATAATGACGACGCAGTCGAATTCGTCCGCGTAGTTAAAGCGGCCGTCTCAGCCGGCGTCGAAGCGGATCCCCGCTCACTCCAGATCTGGGCCGCCTGGGGCTATGACGAAATCAAACGTCGCTATGCCGAAGTACTGCGCAACAATCCAGGCATCGGAAAGCGCGCCTCAACCTCAACCGCCGACGCTGAAACACTGGCCGAGTTTAAGCGCACCATCATTCGCGACGTCCTAACCGAAATTAACACTCTCGCGATGGAACTCACCGCGATCACCGCAACCAACGAAGATCGATTACTCGACGAACCCGAAGTCTACGAATTCTTTTCAGCTCGACAAGAGCAGCTCACACCACAAGAGCGAAAAGATCTCTTCGATCTTCGCTACAGCGAACTCTTTCAGCACCACGAACCGGGCAACCCTTTTGCCGCAGAACTAAGAGCAATTTGCAGCAAGCTGTCACCGGCCCACGCTTCTGGCATCGTTCATGACGAGGAGGCCCAATACCAATCCTACCTAACCGAAATGTCGGAATCAGGGAAACTACACGATGAAGGTCTCGAAGCTCTCCAGGCAAGTCATGAACGCGTTACAGAGCAATACACAGAGGGCGGCGTCGTTTCGCTCCACATGAGCGACAGCGAACGATTTGTGGTCGAAGGAACTCTCGAAGAAGACGTTACGGTTGAGTATTTGCCAAGCGAAGTCAAGGACATTGCCCTTGCAATACGGGAGTCGTTCCTCCAAGGCGTCAAGCTCTTCAGCAACAACCCGGAAGAAGACACCATCGACAGCTATATCGAAACCGCGCTAAACCGCATCTACGGTAATCCGGCCGACAAGAATGCTCGCGTAAACCGGACCGTCCGAAGAGTAACCACGATAAAGGGCCAACGATCCCCCGTTGAATACACCTTGACCAAATCCGTCTATCCCAACGGCGAAGAACGAGAATACTGCCGCGAAGTGCTCGACATCTTGATCGAAGGAATGCAGCGTGACTTCATCCTTCGCAGCATGAATCGCTCCAAGGTCTTCCGCACGTTTCATAACGCCATCGACAACGCCTCCGATGTTCGATCACTCATCGAAATCATCCAAGACGCCTACCAAGCACGCCTGGCAAAAACCATCAACGTCAAAATGTTCACCACGTTGAATACTCTTTACACCGTAAAGCGCGCACGCCTTGAATCCACAGCCATCCGCGTGACCCAAGAAGTAGAAGACCGCGTACGAACATTCATTCCCGCGGTCCCCGTCATCGAGTTAGCGAAAAGAATCCCAACCAAGGAACTCCGCAAACTCGCAACCGCGATGCATACACTCCCAGACCAGGAGCGCGAGCGAATCTCGCGACTCATTCGCGCTAATCGCTTCGGACTCTATAACGCGATCCTCACCGGACTGCTCGAAATTGTTGAGAACGCGAGCCAGGGCAAACGCATGTATTTACGCTTCGCGTTCTATCAGGATCGTCAAACCGGCCATCCGAATGAGCCACACAACATGATCCACTTACTCACAGCAGCCGACACCGCGATCGTCTGGAAACGGCTCATCGAATTGTCTGGAGTAGCCGCGCCGCTCGCGGCATAAGGCAGAATTCAGACTGACAGACTGACTGCAATTCATCAACATCACTTCACCATTTCAGGAGTCAATCATGTATCGATACCGAATCAGCGTCTTCTACAAACAAAAACCTGAGCACCCAACAGCCACTCAATTGCTTAATCCCGTAACCCTCCAACCCGGAGATCGATACACTCGAGTCTTCAGAGGAGAGATCGAGTTCTCCAACGGCGCCGACGAAAACGTACTCCAAGAACTATTCGCCACATTCAATGGCCACGGTCAAGCCCTTCCAAGCGACACCGCAATTCCACGATCGATGAGTGTAGGTGACATCATCACTGGAGAAGAAGCACTCGCCTATCTTGTAACCGAAGCCGGATTCGAAAGACTACCCTTCGCTCCACGCGGCGAAGAATTCGAACTCACAGAACCATTGCTGGCTCGCCAACTCCCAGCCCGCATCGAAAACGTGTTCCACCCTCTAAAGCCTGCGGAAGAATAAACCTCCACTGTCTGGGGAGCACCCGAATTTCCCTCGCACGTCCCAACGGGTAAGAGCGCGTTGCCTCCCGCGCTCGCACAAGACGCGCATAAACTTCGTGTTTCGGATCCGAAAAACATCATCAGCCCCCGAATCGGACTCTCGAAGTAATTCCACTTCTGGGCCCTTAGCTTCCAATCTCAAATCGCAAAAACGTTAGCGGAAAGTAAGGTGTTGCAACCACAAGAAGGAAACGACAATGATTCAAGACATAACCAACTACATCTTCATACAACACAGCATTCAAGCTTTGTTAACCAGCCTTTTCTTCTACCTCTCCTTATTAGCACTCATCAACGCAGAAACAATGATGGCGGTCGCCAAACGCGCAACCAGATCGCATACGCTCATCTGAAAGCGATTCTCAACCAACACGAGCAAGCTCGAAGCACATTCCCAAAACGAAAAGTGCTCGCACTCATCTAGATTGATCGCAATACAACCAAGAAGCGCAATCGATAGTTCACTATTGAACGCGCACTAAGAAGGAGAGAGGGCCATTCGGAAAAATCACTCCGGACAGCAACGGATTCCAGATGGTCCTTAATCCACTTCCACAAGTTCTTGGCTCCAACATCAAAAACAAAATTTGGGGCTGAATGCAGAAACCGTCACAGCCAGTTCACCCGGCAGGTGAGTCTGGTACTCACGAACGAATTGTCTTTCAAAGGGCAAGTCGGTCATTTCAAACAAACAACCTAAAGCAACTCTCAAAGGAGTCAATCGATCATGTCCTTAGCACAAATCACAGTCGTTGGTAACCTCGGCAAAGATCCCGACCTGCGTTCCATGCCCAACGGCACCCCCGTCGCCTCTTTCTCCATCTGCGCCAACCAGCGCGGAACGGACTCCCAGGGGCAGAGAACCGAAAAGCAGCTCTGGTTTAATGCAAACGTCTACGGCAACTCTGCCACGGCCGTTGCCAAGCACCTTCGCAAAGGCGATCAGGCCCTCGTCCAGGGACGCATCGATCCAGACATCTGGACCGGCGACGACGGTAAGGCCCGCCTGAACATGGTGGTCAACGCCAGCACCGTGCAGTTCCTCGGCAAGCGACGCGCTGCCGGCGAAGCCGACGCCACTGCCGAAGCAGAAGTCGGCGGCGAGCCTGGCGAAAAGATCCCCTTCTAAGGGTCAAGCGCCTGCGCCAACAAATACGATGGGGCGGCCTGAAACGGTCGCCCCAGTCGTCATCCCAAAAAACAATTCATCACCTCGTCGCTCGCAACCAATCGCAACGCGACGCTTTTTTTTTCATGCCTGAGTCCGGAGCAAGATCATGACTACCGAATCCAAACTCGTAATCATCACCGCCGACGGCGCCTGTCTCGGAAACGGTCAAACACAAGTACAGACACGAGCTGCCGCAGCCGCCCTCCTTAACTACCAGGGCCACCGCCGCGCGGTTGCCGAATTCATTGGCGAAAGCACAAACCAACGTGCGGAAATCATTGCAGTCGCACTTGGCCTCGAATCCCTTAAAGAACCCTGCACCGTCATAATTCGATCCGATTCAAAATACGTCATCGAAACGATGAAAGGCGGCTTCAAACGCCGAACCAACCTCGAATACTGGGCCCGGCTCGACGCCGCAGCCCAGGCCCATACCGTCACTTACGAATGGATCAAAGGCCATAACGGAGATCCGGAACAAGAAGCAGCCGACACCGTCGCCCGCTCAACCGCCGAGATCGGCCAAGTCGACGACCTCATACTCACCGAGATGGTCCAACGACTCCAAAACGTAATTACTCCCGCACTGCGAACCGCAGTAGCGGAGGGACTCACCTATCTCGCAAACGATTGCGACGGCGCCCGAAAACGCGACGGCGTTGGGTTCAATAAATTCGACGCTGAACTCGGACACCGCCTCGCCAGAAAACAAACATTAAGCATCAAAGAATTCGCCGTTGGCCGACGCCTGCTTCGCCGCTACGTCACACAGCTCGCCGGCTACAACCCAACGATCGCAGCAATTATCTGACGCCGGTTTCAACTAAAGCAAAAAAGACAGCGGCCAATCTCAAATTGATTCTCGAACAGGAGCCAATCATGAAACTCTCGTCACGAAACACTCAGTTTCTCGCCAACCTCGTCATCGCCCTAACCATGCTCGCCCTAACCACCTTCGCCGCGGCTGCAAAACCCGCGAGCGCATCCACAATCCAACCACCAACAAACCACACCTACACAAACCACCGATCCGCCACCAATTCACTCATCTCCATACGGGACACCGCTTCTGTCAAAGAAGACAACTCCGCACTACGGAGCAAGCATTTCCACATGCCTGCCCCAACCTCTACGCGATCCCCACCTCGACCGGACACGGACCAACAATCCGGCGAGCCCGAATAAGACGAAAAGGCAATCTTCAAGGCTAAACAATTCCAGGTCGGACTGGGGGATTCCCATTCGGCGAAGGACGAAGGACCCCAGTGAAACTTACATAAGTCTTTCGCTTAAGCCTGGCCCGCATTCTCACCCATAGAACAAAAGCGATGAAACGCCCAATCATTCACATCAACATCGACGAACAGGGCGAAATCCAACAAATCCACCGCGACCTCCGACTCTACGAACCCCTCACCAACGACACCAAGCTCCACCCCTCCAAGCCCTCTTTTCTCTTACAGGCGATGCCCTCCTATTACCAGACGGAAATAAACCAAACGAGCCATTCGACCAAAGCAAGGTTCTCTGGACGGTGACGACCGCCCCTTTCGTCAATCCTGAGTTCACCGAGTCGTGCTCCGAACCAAAGAAGATTCCAACCTTCATTCAACTCAGATCCTATTTCGCACCTCAAACCCAGATTGATCTCCTGATTGAACAACAACCAATTCCAACAACCCTCAAAACGTTGACATACAAATACACGTAATCTTCAACGACAATCCCCAAAGCTTCGACCATGTCCTACTCGATCTTTACGATGAACCAGACCTCCAACAATGCGTTACAACGTTCATCGATCAAAAAGAAGACCGCAGATACATAAACGATATTTCCAAACTCGTCGAAACCGTCATAGAACTACGCGGACAATTCCACCGCTTCAAAATGAAACTGACTCAATCCGAAGTTCTTGACTAGCAATAAAACTCAGGCCGCATGGCCCACGCATCCCGAACCGGGAAGCAAGCCGCCGAATAAAAAATTGCTCCCTCTCACAAGTTCATCCCCCCTACCCCAACCGGCGCTCCCCGCGCGCGGCTTCTCCTTGGTTGCAACTAAGAACGAAATCAAAGCAACCGGCCTTCAATGAAATTCATTGATTCCAGGGGAGCCTTCGGCGAACTCAATGAAAAACAATCGCCTGGCAATCACCACGCCTCGCGAAAACTAAAACAAAGCGGTGCACAGCCTCGCCGAATTCAAAGAAGTCAGCGAGTTCACGAAAAACTGCGAGATTACATCAATGACAAAACTCAACTACACAGCAAGGCGAGCCGATGGAACCACCATTTCAGATATCCGCTCGATAATACTTCGCGAAGAAGTCAACATTGAGCATCTAAAAAAACGCACCGCATCCTGCGTCGAAAGTCGAAACGAATTCATTTCCCGACTCTCTCAATCTGAGCGGGAGCAACTGGTCATAGACAACGCTTCGCTATTTCCGAATGGATTACCTTCAGTTGATGAAATTCGCTTCACCGGTCAAACACCAACTGAAAACGCCGAGAAAAGAAGCGGCAATTAACGAGCGAGTTCGCAAGCAAAATCTTCCGACCGTCTGCCTCCCGGTCGGAAGCGACCTCGGCGGGACGACCTCCGTTGCCAAGGCAATCCGCCCGGATCAATCAACATGGTAGATCTCGTGAGAAATAGCACTTGCCAGCTATTCAAAAATACAGATAACGACGGCTCTAAATCGCACCCTGTAACCTACTCGCATTCCCGAACTCATTGAACTCACCGAAACCTCGGCGACTTCGCCGATCCAAAACCCACCATAGTTCGCAAAATAGCAGGAACGCCTGCAAGCAGTCGCTTGCAAAAGGAACACGACTTGCTGGGTCATCAACAGATTCGCTGGACCAGGCGAACACCACTACCATGACCAACTGGCAAGACTCTATTCAACAATCCGTCGCAAGCCTCGCCACCGGCGAAGGCGCCGACTTCGGCTATGCCTACGTCGAGCGCCTGAACTGCGAAAACTATCAGGTTCAGAGCTACGCTCCTCTCGAAGAGCTGCGATTCAATTTCGCCGGCGCTATTCAGCGCCTCATCGAAATCGCCGAACAGAACACACCCAGAACCTGCCACACATAAAGACTTTTGTCCGAACGGAGGCTGAGCTTTTGTTCCTACCGTCGGCCCAGCCTCCCAAAACCAAAAAGACGGCAGGTTTTTGATCAGACTGCAACCATTTGATTTTCCTATTCTTATGTCGTCTTGGTTGGAGGCTACCGTGTCAACATTCGTATTCATTTCTGGTTCTCGCTCGATCAAATCTCTACCGTTCGAAGCGCTCGAGTCCCTTGAAGCAATCATAGCCCAAGGATTCACCGTGCTTGTGGGAGACTGTTTCGGCGTTGATACTCTGGTCCAGGACTATTTGGCCGAGCGAGACTACCGCAACGTTATTGTTTGTCATATCGGCGCTCGCCCCAGAAACGATCGCGGTTTCAAGACCCATCACGTTCCAGGGATCCGCCAGACCGACAAGGACGAATACATGGGCCGAACAGCTAATTTCGGTCTGGCTATCTGGGACGGCGTAAGCCCAGGTACAGCCAAAAACCTCGCCCGTGCAAAGACCAAAGTGATCACGGTCTGCTCCTCACCAGAGCAAAAGCTTCGCTTCGCCAATGGCAACATGTTCGATGTTCCCGCCGACATTCGCATTAACACAGTCAACTGTGTCGGCGTAATGGGCGCCGGAGTCGCACTGGCATTCAAACGCCTTCACCCACTGATGTTCGCTGAGTACCAACGCAAATGCAGTGCTGGCCTAATTCTTCCCGGACAACTTCACGTTTGGCAGTCACCTGACGGCGAACGCATCGTCAACTTCCCCACCAAACGGCATTGGCGCGACAATTCCCGCTACGAAGACATTGAAGCAGGACTGATTGCCCTCAAAGCCCTCCTGGCCAATCAGGGACCAGTCCGCGTTACCCTGCCAGCTCTTGGCTGTGGCCATGGTCGCCTTAACTGGTCGGTCGTCTCCGCGATGATCGCCAAACATCTTCAGGGACTCGACGCCCAAATCATAGTTTTCCAACCAGCCGACTCAAGAAACGCCGGCAACTAAACTCCACAAACTCGGCGAGTTCGCCGATCTAAATCAATAACGCTTGTTCCGGCCAATCCTGCGTCGTGAACAAGCGCTTTTGCATGTCCCAAAAACAGAATTTTGGCTGACTGCAAAACTTGATTTATTTACTTCTTGGAGGTAACGCGATGAGTACTCAATATCAACCAGTTAACGAATCCACTGGCAACACCAACAACCCGGACCCCGCCTATCAATGGTTCCTCGAAAATCGCGACGAAATCATGGCCTTGTCCGATGAAATTGATTTCCTCGCCCGCCTCCAACAGCTCGAAAGTGAAAACAACCTCGCGAGCGGCACCGCCGAACGATTAAAGATGCTTCATGACGACGCGTCGTCAGTTCCTGAAGACGAAGAAGAACGCTACGCCATCAGCTGGGACGCTTACCAACAAGCCCTCAGCGAAGACGTCGACCTCAATACACTTGCCAGAGCATACGGAGAGCGAGTTCACATGCCTCTCTTCGAACGCATAACTGCTACTGGCGTCATCGCCTTCTAAACCCCGACTACTAATGAATGCTTCGGCACTGCAATTGCCAATTGACTAACAACCTCACGCAGCAATGGAGATCCTTATGAACAACTTGAAAGCATTCATTTCAAAACACGACGCGACCGTATTCACAGCTTGTGTGGTTCTAGTTCTCGCTACTATCGCGGGATCCATCTATGGCTTCGTTCGTTACAAACAAAACCCAGCAAAAGCCCAGGCCATCGCCCGAGCAAAAAGCATGGACGGGAGAACCTTCACCATCACGAACATTAGTTGGAATTGGATCGGCGATACCAAGTTAATTCTGCAAAACGAGAGCGGCCAAAACGCAGGCTGGATCGCCATGCACACGACCAACCCTCTGAACGACAAGATCAACCCTCTCTTTCTCGTTTTCACTAATCCTCACGGAGGCGTTCCAGTTCCCATGAAGGTCAAAGCTCGCTTTCGTGAGACACCGTGGACCAACGAACAAACCGGCCGATCCTACGAAAACTTTACCGGCTCCTTCGTCGAATTCGAAGAAGTTCAATGAACATCGACCAGCCATCTCCACGAGAACAGAATCATGCTTATCGCCAACCTAAATCAAAACCAAAAAGACCACCACAACACAGAGATCACCGTAGCCGGCGTTGTACGCGTCACCTACCCCAAACCATTCCCATACTTCTTGCTGGAAGATGAGTCGGGAACGCTGATCTGCCGCCCAAACGGAAACCTTCCCTTGCCGGGCGCACACGTTGAAATCACCGGACACTTTGCCCTCAAAACACCTGAGAACTGCACCGTCGAGATCGCCGCTCTCAAAGAGACAAAGCGCGTATACATCGTTCACCCAACCGACACTTGCAACCTCGCCAACTGCGAGTTCGCAATCGCTGCCAAAGCCGCAGCCTAACTCGCTTTTTCAACCTTCAAAATTTCGGAAACGCCGCGCTGGCTTAACATACCGGCGCGGCGTTTCTGCAAAACCATTCCAACCAATAATTCTCATTAACGAAAGGAACACTATGTTCATTCAAACAACAACAAACTTCAACGACAGCCTCGACGCAATGGATAGCCTTAAAGGACTAAAAGAAGTACCCGGCTTCTGTTTTGGATACATTACCGAACAGGACTCAGAAAAATTTGAAGTTATCACCATGTTCAACTGCCAACAAGGCACCCCAGGACAAGGCCAAAAACACGTCATTGAAATTCGCTCAAACCCAGAAGGAATGCTCGCAGCCAAGATCAAACCGACTCCGGACAACCTCATCGCAAGCTAAAATCAGGTGCTAGATTGACCGCCAGCAGAGTGTTCCACTATTAACTCATTTAAGGACAAAGCAATGAATACTACAACAACTAATGAAGCCGTTACGTGTCAATTCTGCGGCGCGCCATCAGAAGTGGATCCTACAGATCAAACGCCTCCACCAGACTACTGTCAGGAAGAAGACCACCAACTTCCTACTAACTAAAATCTTCACTCAAAATTGTGAAAAAACGCCGCCGTGGAGACCGCAAAACCCACGACGGCATTTTTTCTGATCCTTGCTTGAAACCCTTCCACGTGCCGCGCACCTGCTCCTCGCAGCCGCGCTTAAACCCTACCACCGAGTTCGCCACTTCCACACACTTCAAAGCCTCGACTCAAAACTCCAAAAGCAGATTCTCTATCAACTTTCAGTTCTCGGACGCCGCAGAAAAACCGCTGCGACTGTCCTCGAACAAAAGGGGCTGAGGCGGTTCCAAAGCGCCCCGCCTCAACATTGCCGGTCATCTGATAACAGGTTATTATGACCTCCCCAAACCAGCGCCTCACTCGGCGCTCCCGGTCATAATAGCTGTTATCAATACGCCCGCATTCTGGTTAATTTCTCTTGTTCACTACGCTGCATGTAACAACAAATTCTACTGCTCGAAATCACTCGTAAAAAAGGACGCGCCGCCGGAAAACAACAACCCGGCGGCACTTCCTTTTTGTCCGGTTCCGGTCGTCCTAAACGGACTCCGTCCCGGCACCAGCGGAGGCGAAGCTGTCTGGCTTACGTTTAATCAGAACCACCCCCTTTCTCGCCCCCAACACTCGCTGTGGCGGGTCGCCTCGCGCCCCCGCCACTACTCATGAAATTCACGAATGCCTTGTCCTCTGTAAATACCCATTCAAGAGCAGCATCAACCAGCTCTGCTTCGGTTGCCTTGCTTCCCTTCGCCTTCTGATAGAACGCCACATACTCAATGAGTTTTGCATGAGTGTCACTCTTGATATCTACCTTCAATTTCTTGAAAGTCACACGGTCAATCACCAGCAGCGGCGTGACTTTCTTACCATCGGATTCAGCCATAATTCATTGTCCTTATCTCTGAGGGATTTCGCGGCCGCATGGCCCACCGAAACTCCCCAACAAATCCTGTGCCGCAACCCCTCACCACAAGACCGTAGACACAGAACCGGATTCATACCCTCTACTGAAACTCAATGACTCATTGATCCTGCGTCTTGCCCAAGGAAAGTTTTTAGGAGGATTGCAAGAAATTGATTTTAGAAATTCAGTGAAGTCGAGCTTGTGGAGGTCAACCATGTACAGCCCATACGGCCGTGAAGGAAACATTCGTCAGCAGGACAACCAGGCTTGCAATATAGGCCCGTTCAGCTATCGCCAACTCACTGGCTCTTGAGGCCCGGAGGACAGCCGTAATCGTCTCCACAATCATCGGCAAAATCATGATGAATCAGGCTACTCCCAAGCCAATTGAAGAGCTCTGGACAGACATCCAGAATGACGCAACCCTACGCGAAATTCGAGACCGAACCGATGCCAATGTCGATGCTTATAGACAGTTCGCTGGATGGGTTCAGGGAGAACGCCGAAACATCGCGTATGACCAGAAAAGAAGGATGGATGACGAGATTGGATTCCGTATCTATACCCAGCGATTCGGCAACTGCAAAAGACTCCTTCGACTGCACTTGATTCCTGCCTAACAACCCTCCCAGCTACCCTTCCAAGAATACCCGCCAAACTGAAGGCGACGACTTGATTCCTGATTCACACAGGGATTTAGTTGTCGCCTTTCCGCATGTTAGATCCTCTCGATTCTATAGGCTAAAAACACCTACTAATACCAAGCCTATTAGGACAAAATCACCTACCTACTCTCTACACCTACATACCCACTCCAAGCCGCAAATTACCGCAGTCAACAACAAGAGAACGTATCTCAGGAAGTAAAGAAAAGGGGCTATTTATTAGGGGAGACAAGATTATGCGTCTGCTCCGCATGTCGCAGCTATAAGCGCTCTACTTCCGCAACTTGCACGTTTACGTTGTTAACCGCAGCCGGTTTTTCCAAAGACCCAACCATAAACCCACTGAAATCGGAACTTAGCCTCGAAACACGCCTATTTCTGGTACTTTTTGATCCCTCACAGCTCAGTCAACGCGAATTCCAACTAAACCGCCCACATATCACTACTGCTTTCCACACTTACAGCCATTTTAGAGCCTCCAGACGGTTAACAATCACTATATCTTTCGTGTTTACCAGCTTTGCGCAGTAACAGACTACCGTTCCCACGTTAACCATCATGCTAATTCCTTATCGGCACAACACTTGCCCGTTGACCACGCGTTTCCCTCTCAGGGAATACTGAAAAAAGCTTCACTCAGAGGTTAAGAATGCCGTCAAAAGAACCAGCCCAGCCTCGCCGCCGCCGCAGTGGCGTAAGCCGTAAAAAGCAACTCTCCAAACGCGCCACCGGCACGAAACTCTGGCTCGCCGACGAGCAGGTCTTTGATGAATTTGTCCGCAGAAAACACACTATTCCTGGCCAGCTTTTGCGAGAGATTGTCCACGAATGGGCAACCACCATGCGAGTCTCAGGACAAGCCAAAGACACCATGGACGCCGCAGCTCCAATCCGGAAACTCCACCAGCAAATCATCGCCGAAGAGATCGGGCCGCTCCGCGACACACTTGCCACCATTCTCGGGCTCCTAAGTGACGAAGATTCGCCCAGGGTGTTAGCGAACGCTAACACCCCTGATTCGACCCTCCTTCTCCTTCTCGAAAAACTGGCCGAGGAATTGAAAGCCACCAAGGAAGAACTCGCCCTCCTGCGAGCCTTCGCGACCGCACACTACTTGCTCTCAGGTCAGTCCTTCGCAACCACCTGGTCCGTCCTAAACCTCCTGCAACGCTACCTGGTCGAACCAACAATTAAAAGAATCCCGGAACACGCCCAAAACTCTCTACAAATCGCCACCGACGAACGCGAGGACGGCCGTCGAGAAGGACTCACGCTTGTAGAGCAAATGAACATTGAATTCGGGTACCCCGAACGCTACGAAAAGATCCTCATAAATCTAGAAGCATAAGTCTGACCTTGGCACAGGCTTTGTAACTAAAAACGCGCATCGGCCTTGCCGTCCACCACGACTCCCGAGGACCTCGCAATCAGCGTAATGGGAAGCGTCATTGTAGCCATCAAACCAGGCAGCACTTCAGGGGGCGCCAGCGGCGTCACTCGCTACATCGCCGAATCCAAACGCAACGCTGAAAAAGAAGGATTAGCAGAGAAAGAACCACGCCCACTTTTCACTGCAACTGAAGACCGTCTTACCTACCTCGAAGCAAACGAAATCCTGGCCCAACCCACCGGCGCTCTCGCTGAAAAAGAAGACCTCATTCACATTGTCATCTCACCCGAGAAAGGACAGTTTGAACAACTCGGAGAGACCCGGGAAGAACGACTGGAAGCATTCAAAGAAGTCATTCGCGAAGCCGCCCAAGAAATCGAAGAAGAAGTTGAGTTTGTCGAGCTCCGTTGGATCGCCGGCATTCACCTCAACACCGAAATCCCTCACGCTCATTTAGCCATTAGCCGCGACGGCTGGGACCGCACCACCGAGCGCGCCAAACATATCGAACATCTCCCACGCGCCCTCTTACCTCACAACGTCCAAAACGAAGAAAAAGAAAAGACATTCATTCCCGGAAAGATCGCCCAGGCTGTTAGCGACGGGCTCGAAAGACAACGCCAACTCGTTCTGCAAAAAAGCATCGAAAAGGAACTGACACCCAAAGCAGAAGTTCTCGCGCAAACCACCGATCACAACACGCCAGCTCGCGAGAACATCACCCAACCTACTGAAGTTCACGAGCTACTCCCACCGAACGATCGCGCAGAAGTACCCGGCGAAGAATCGAAACCAGATATTCAAATCCACGAGCCCACAGACGTTAACCAAATTATTCCCAACCCCGAGAGCATCGAAGTAATCGAAATACCAGATTACGATCTCACTCCCGACGAAAGCCACGAGCTCACACCACCGCCCGAGCCGCCTGACCAGCCGCAGTTTTCGACCGATCATACCCAAGCTGAAACCATTGGATTTCAGTCAAACGGCCACCCGGAGACCACTGTCGATTTACACGAGCCATCTGCCCCGGCAGAAGAACTCATCAAACCTCCAAACGTCTCTGACCACCTCTGGCGCGATCGCTATATCCTGGGCCGCTCCATGGTCGCCCGCGGCGAAATTGAACGCCTCGAGGCCGACCTGAAAAGTACCCGCGAGCATGGAGACAAACGCAGATTTCGCGTCTATGACGCTACCCATGGCCACACTCGTCCAATCTCAGCATTCGATATCCAACGCCGCGCCGACGCCGCTGCCGGCGCCGCCATTCGCCAGGCCCAAACCGTAGACCCAGACCAACGCCACCAGATTCGCCAGGCACGTTACGACATGGAGATCGAGCGCCATGAAAAAGGCATTCATGATCACCAAATCATCGTCGCCAAAACTATCCACAAAATAGAAACGAACCTCGACACCGCCTATCAGCAACACACCGAACTAAGACCCGAAGTTCAGAGAATTCAAGTCAACTACAAACACGCTAATCAGCCGCTGCCTGTGCCGTTATTGCGCCCCAGTGAAATTAACAAACTTCAGGACCAGGCCATCGCCGCTCGCAACCCTTCCCGCGTTCATACGCTGGAAACCATCAGAGAACATTTAGCCACCGAACGCGTCGACCGCACCCGCTCGGATCAAGATATCGCCCGGGTCGACGGCCAGCTTTTAATTGCTCGCTCCGAACAAGCCGCCCGCTCCGAACGCGCCCAGCAATTCGAACGCACTCGACACCAGACTCGCTGGGAAATCGACGGACAGAAATACTCCCTCGCCGATGTCGATCGCCGCATCAGCGAACAGGAAAACCGCTCACGGCTGTTCGGTACTCCGCTGAAAATAACCACGCTACATCTACGCCCATCCAGCCGCAAAGAAGCCCGCCTTCAGGTTGCCGGATTGAAGGAAGTCCGCGAACAGGTTGTGACGTTAATCGAGGAACGAAGGCAGGAGTTGAATGCCGCCACCAAAGAAGCCGGCCGTATGACCGCTATCCTTTCCGAAATTCACGTTAAGGAACAAGACCGCCAGCTTAGCCGCAACGGCGAACGTCAGGAAAAGATTCTTACCAGATCTGAACTCAACCAACTCATAGACCACAGCAATGTCCTGGCTGACCCAGCCATGCTGAAACAAGCTTTTCTCCTCGAAAGCCGCTTCGAGGAACGCCTGGCCCCGTCAAAACAACCAGTACCACGAGAGCGCGCTGCGCGCGCCGCTGGCCGCGAAGTCCTCACCGATATTGCCTTGCGCCAGGCTACCGAAAGACTCGAAGGCTTTAAGGAACGAAAGCGGTTTATTCCCGTCGCCATCAAAGATCGCGAAGGCAACGAACAAACCGCCCGCCTCTTCGATTTCCGTCACCATCATCACCCGCTAATGTGGCTCGCACAACGCATTACTGAATCAAAAGACCAACGCCATCTGCGACGGGAAACCAATAAAGCAATTGAGACCGAACACGCCCGTCTCAAAGAGGACCTGGTCAAAGCCACCGAATGCCACCAACTCACCAAAACCATTGCCGAGTCACATAGAGAAGAATTGCTAAGCATCCAGCAACCCTTACCCGACGCTGCCTTTACTCCAAAACAGATTGTCCAACTCGAGATTTACGCGACCCGACACCAGGACCCCTTAGAACGGCTACGCGTTGAAACCATCGTTCACCGCGCCGAGATCGCCTCGCAGACCCATTCAAAACAAGCAACGCAACCGACGCAGGAAATGCAAATACTTCCTGGCGAGCATCTACGCCATGCCGACCAGCAAAGCCACGAAGCCTCCAGCCATCACAATCCGGCCAGCTCCCGAGCCGATAGTTTTCTCCCTGAGAAAGATCGCCCCTCCACCTCACACTTGCCACAACGAGACCATCTCCAACCCACAAACCCACAACTCAGTCCAGCTGAGCCTGCCAAAGATGCTCCGGACCTCGACATCACCCTGTAAGGTGTCACTATTCAATAGTCGGGTGTTAGCGATCGCTAACACCCCCATCCGGTCAAACACATCCTCGACTGCCACAATCTGTCAATGCCTCATCAAAACCACTCGCCAACCCTGCCATTCGCCCCGCATCAGAATATCTATTTTTCCTCGCCCACCCAAAAGTGGCTCGCCTTTGGTTGCGCACGGCGCTTGCTATTCAACCGCGCGACTGACCTTTCGGGCATCACTGTATCCCCGTCCCGCCAGTCTCCTAAATTCTTTGCCTTGGTAGAAAAGTAGAATCCGGTATGAAAGCCCCAAGGGCCAAAATCAGACTCTCAGCAGCGGAAGAACTCGAAAACGTCGCTGTGGTCAACCGACATAGCTATTCTGGCCCACAAGACAACACCTACGTCTACATTGGCCGCGGCACCCCGCTCGGTAACCAATGGTCCCACGTTGCCGATACCGCCGCCACCTATAAAGTCGAAACCCGCGAACAAGCTGTCCGCAAATACAACCAGTGGCTCGGCGCCCAAATCGACAAAGGCGAAGGTCCCGTCTTTGATGCAATTCGCCAACTCAAAGCCCTCGCCGCTCGCGGTGAACAACTTAAACTCGCCTGCAGTTGCATTCCCGAACTCTGCCACGGCCAAATCCTCAAAGCCACAATCGAACTGCTTATCCATAACGATCGCTCGCCCGAACAACAGCTCCAACGCGAGCCACTACAGATAATCTCTCCAAAAGCGACACTTAACAACGAACGAGCAGCCGCCCCTGCCTTATCTGGACGCGCCCAACAAGCCCATACGGAAATCGACAACCGTACGATCGTTGACAACCTCGCTTCGCTCTACAACGTTCCCGAAGGAACGTCACGAGCCGAACACGCCAGTCACCTAAACACAATAGACCAGTTCACCCGGGAAAACTTCGAGCGTGGCGCTACCCTGACCGACGAAGTCCTTTCCATACCCAGGGACCCCGACGGACACGAGCAAGATGACAAAGTAATAATCGGCACCGAAGCCCACGCAATCAATTTCGTTCGTGACTTCATCGCCGACCCAGATGCCGCTGCAGATAAAGGCCGCCAACTCTTCGAGCTTGGCAACAAAGCATGTGGGCAATGGACAGAGCCTAACAGCCGTCTTGAGATCTTCAGGCACATCTATAAAGAGATCCGCCAGGACAGCGCCGGCAACTACCGCTCGAACGACGACAAAGCGCAGGCCATCGATCACGTCCTCGAAGAAACCGCACGCTGGGCCCAACAACTACCGGAACCAACACTCGAACCTACTGCGGAAGAAGTCCACCAATTCACAACCGCGCTCGCCGAGCAGAACCGCGACCTCGTAAACAACCAACTCCTTAACAACCTCACTACCGAAACACCTGGTATCGTCCAGACCTCTCCATACTTCGATCACCTGCAATCCGTTTCCTACGGTATGGACGGCAATGGCTTAGCAAGTCTCGGCGAGCTGGCCGGTTACACAACGCTTGAATACGATAACGCTCTCGAGACTCCGGATCCTTCACAGGATGAAAACCATCTCTATGCCGAAATGTATGAAATGGCCATCTCCGATGCGCCAGAGCCCGAAATGGACCATCTGGGTGCAGAGCATGAAACACTCAGCACCGTCACCTTCGAAGCGACCTTCGATCGCATTAGCCTGGCCCAACTACCGCCCCAGGTCCCGGACAGCCTCCAGACGCCCGACGAACTAATCAACCAGGTCCTGCCGGCCATCGACAGTCAAATAGAGAACGGCGTCTCCCGAGCGGACATTCTCGCTCCCTTATATGAAAGCAACCGCGCAGCCGATCAGCGTGACTTCCAAAATAACGTTGCCAACACTTTCGCTCGCGCCGGCGAGCTGCCAACAGACGCTGTCCTCTCTCGCGCTGAAGAGTTGAATGCCATTTCCTCACTACGCGTACTCGTCGCCGCTGAATACCGCGAACAAACCAAACCGTTCTCACGAGAAGCTATCCAGTGGGCCAAAGAAAACTATTTCGTTAACGCCGACCGCGCGCGCGCCCAGGGAAAACTCAAGCAGGGTGAATATCAGAAAATCGTTACCACACAAAACGAAGCCCGCACCACCTGGCTAACAAACCACCCCGGTCAAGCCTGCCCCACAAGCGCCGAAATCGCATCAATCAACCGCCTCGAGCAAAGCGGACAACAATTAAACGCAGCCATCGCCGGCATCAATCCCACGGCCCGCGAATACGCGCAAGCACTCAATACGCTGCAATCACATCTTTCTTCCGCTACCCAGAGAGCTGAGTCGCTATTACAAAACTACGAAAGCGCCGAACGCGGCTCTGACCTGCTAAGCAGAGTAGCCACGCGCTACGCAGAAAACGTTCGCCTTACCCCTGAGTTTCAGGCACGTAGAGCAGCGATCGCAGCCGCAGCTAAAGAAAACTCAATTGACGAACGACAACTGTTGATTCGCGGTAATAATCCGCGTTACAGCACGTCGTTAGATCCCCTCGCCACCCTCCAACGCTCTAACTACCCAGAGCTTTCAGGCGAACCCCGAAGCCCCAGCCCTTACGCACAACTCTCACAAGACAACAGGCTTGCCGAGCGTGATGCCCTGCAAGCCTTGGCCGATACTCTAATCAACCCGGAGATAACAAACGCGCAAACACTAAATTGCGCAGAGCTGGCTCAATGCAGCGAGCACTGCCAGGAACTCACGGGCATCAAGGCTGTCAGCGCCAGCCAGGCCCGTGAGACAATTTCTCTTAAGCTACGAGGATTTGAAAAAGCCTCCGCGATGGTCGACGCCACCCGCACACGCTTCAACCTTCAGGACGAACCAAAAGAGTTACTGAACGTCTCGCCGGCGCCCGCCTACATCTCTCTTACATCGAACAGCAATATTCGTGTTCCTGTAGCCACTCTCCGCGAACACGAAGTAATGCTGGCCACCGCGGAACAATGCCGCCTCGATACTTCAACCTGGTCCAGCCTATATGCCCCCAGCCCGATTTCCGGACTCGATCAGGAACGCGTCGAGACCGTGCGTTTCGTTTCGTCATATATCGACTACCGTCTCAAAGACCATGCGACGCTGCAGCTTTCCCACAATCCGACATTTCGTAATTACTCTGAACGACTGGCGGCCGCACGTACTCCCGATGAGCTAATCAAAGCTGGCAACGAAATCAGACTCGAAAACTACCAACGCAACCAACAGCTCATCGCGCACCGCGCCGACCCCGCTCAAGTTGCCGCGCCTGACAAACAGCCACTTCGAGTAATGGAAATGCGCGAAGTCTTTCTCACTGCCACCCCGACTGCAAACACTCGCGGCGAACGTGAGCAGATGAAAGACATCCTTCAGTCAATGACTGTGTTTGGAAAAGAAAAGACAGAGCGCGTAAAACTGCTTAGCGAAGGAAAGCTTGCTCCCTCTCCAGCTCTCAGTAACCTTCTCACCAATCTGGAAACTCGACAAACCACCCGCGCCGTCGACCACTTCTACAGCAGCCTGAAGACGCCGGCCGACGTCCTTCATACAAAAAACCGCTTTGATGTCAAGACTACCTACGACGGACTACAACAATTCGAAAAGGACTACCTATACCAGGTTGCGCTGGCCCAACGATACGAAGTAGTCAACGCCAAAGCTCAGGGCATTACCTTCACCCCCGGACAAGTAAATCAGCAATCGACTGCTACCCTCGACCTGGTTCGAGACCAAACACCCGCACCCGTACCGGCGACTACGGGCGTCTATCGCGAATACTATGGCCGCGCTGATTGGCTTGAGGCGCAAAGCATCGTCGAAGCCGCTGCCACTCTCGAAGCTGGCGCAGCCGCAAACCTCGAACGCTCCACCATCGTTCCGGAACTAAAAGACGTAGAAGTCCAAGCCATCAACTACGTCGTCAACACCTTTGACCACAACCGCCAAACACAAATCAGCGACCATCTGAAGAGTTCAACCGATCCGCACCAGCAAGCGATCGGAGAAATGATCAGAACTGCTTCAGAAGTAAAACTCGCGGGCACCGACCCAAACACTCAACAAGTAGAACTCAGTATTCCCACAGACTACACCCTTAGTCCTGACTCTGTTTCCACGGTAATCAACTACACCCAACAGGAAACCGCCCGAGCTACCGAGGCCGCAAAGTTACCACCAACCCAACTGAGCGAGCTTAGACAAGAAGCCCAAGCCCAAGCCTGGCGCGACATGTCGCGTGAAGTTATCAAAGACCCTGCGAGCCTACTGAATGCTCCAGCCGAAATCGTTTATCACGCGCAGGATCTAACTCACGACATTAACCAGACCGCAGCCCTTCAGGAACGCGCCCGTACCGCCTATCAAATCGTCAATAGCCATACAACTACTTGCGTCGCCAAAGCCGAGAAGGCCGTTGCTCAAGCACAAGCTAAAACAGATACCTTCCGCACCTTTGAGCAACAACAAACCACTCGCGACCTTGTGACGATCGCGCTGAATCCGCAGATGCAGCAAAGCAAGGCCGACGTCATCAAGGCCAACGCTCCCGAATACAGGCTGATACAACAAACGCTGACTGCTAACGACAAAGAAAAAGCAGTGCAGCTTAAAGACTACGCGGCCGCAACTCGCACCGAATACCTGGAAAGCTTCATCAAGCTCGACAATAACCAACAAGCGCTAAAGACCCAGGAGACTCGCGCACTCTCTGAAACCCAGCTCGCCGGCGCCAACACACAAACTACCGCCGACCGCTACCTCACTGCCCAAGACGAGATCGCCCGTACCAACCTTGGCGAGACCGTCCAAACAATGATCCAGGATAAGTCTCTCCCTGAGATTGCCCCAGAACAACTGGCGACCCTAAAAGTTCAAGACCTACTCCCCCCTGATGCTCGTGAATTCGCCCTTGAACTCGCCCGCGAGCCTGCCTGGCAATCACTCGAACCACAAGAACTCAGAGACGTTGCTGCCAACCGTGAGGTCCCTGCACCACTGGTTACTATTGCAGATGAAGTGATGGATCGCGTTGCCGGCGCGCAAACCATCGAACTCGAGCTCGACGAGAAAAAGACACAGCTCACAACCTTTGTCACCGAACAAGTCGCCCAGGTAGAAAAACCAATACAAGAAGAACGCGCAACCGTAGCCTACGACGAACGATTCCGCGAAACCCTTACCACCATCGCCAATGACAAAGGATCTCCTGACCGCGCCGACGCCGCAAGCCAAATCCTGGAAACTCTTACACACGCCGAACTCGACCCTGCAACCCTCGTCAGCCAGGCAAACACACAAGAGCTCGACCTAGTTCCGGCGGAGGTCGTCATCGAAGCCAACGCCGCGGCGATCGCGCACGCCGAGGAAGTCCGCTCACAACCGATATTCGCACCTGAAGAACGAGAAGCTATCCAGGAACAAGTAATCGCGGAGTTAACCGGCCCACCCGCCGAACGCTACACCGAAATCCGCGCCGACGTCACCGAGGCCCATGACCGGTTTCATTCCTCCCTCGAAAGCGTTGACGAAAAGATCACCGAACTCGATTTGGCTCGCACCGAGCTCGCCAAAGAAACCACGCTCCAGCAATTTCAGGAAGTCGCTCGTCCGGCCGCAGTTGAGATTAACGCCTACTTCAAAGAGACAGTACGCGAGCAAGGACTACCAGCGCTTCTGGATCCCGAACGCTTTGAACAACACGTTCAAGAAATTGCCAGAGTCATTACAGAAACCGCCGAAGCTCACATCATTACCCTGGGCGCAACCGCCCAGAGCGAACAACAAATCAACCAGGTTGCCTCTGAACTGTTCAAGACGCTTACGCCCGGCCTCGAACATGCAAACACGCAGCTCGCCATCACACAGCAATTAACCACACAACTTGAAACAACCACTCATCTGACTGAACACAGGCTGGCACAAGTCGCCGCTACGCAGCAGATCGGCGCAAACGGCGATCACTCAACCAACGCAACCATTACTCAACAGGACCGCGATCGCGAACGCGAACAACAAGGTAAGCAAGGACCCAACACCCAAACTACAAAGATACAAGATCAATCCGGCCGGGAACCTACCGCGCAAGACGTCGCCAAAGCCCCAGCACCAGAACTCACCCCTGCAGGCGGCCCGGGCGGCGCCGGAGCTCAAATCGGACCCAGCATCGAAGAGGCCGCAGCCGTCCTACTTCTCTAGCAACCACTACCCTGAGCTTCCTTCACTAGCTATGTTATCCCTCCGAATAATACATTCCTTCCAGCACTGGTTAGCACACAAGCACTAAGCAGAATAAAAACAGAAGCGGGCAGCGCCAGCCGCATTCATAGAAAGATTATTGGAGTGTGAGAAATGAGAATCCTGCTCGGCACCCTGCTTGGCTACAGCATACGACAAAGGCAGCAATCGCTAATCAAGATCCTGACGGTCGCTCTTATCATTATCTACATTGTGTTGCCGGCCATGTCGCTCGGAATCCAAGCCATCGCCCTCACTCACCTTGGCTTGTCTGTCCAACAAGAACGACTCTCCAGACCAAGACAAACAAAAGTTCCCGCACTCAAAGGCCTGGACTACCAAACTGCCGTAACCAAACTACGCGACTCCCACCTAAACATTCGCGTACTGGCAACTCGATATGATTTACCACAACAACCCGGCATCATTGTCGACCAATCGCCGGCCGCTGGAGAGCAAGTCGACTACAACTACGCTGTTGGCGTGACTCTCAGTAATACCGACCCACTCGGACCAGGCCCGTAAGACATAAAAGAATGCAGCCGGGACGGCCTTACGCCACGAACCATCAAAACGGCCGTTCCGACTGCGCACCCATCTTAGAAAATTACGAAAGAACACTGAGCGATGCTATGTGAAGGTAGTGACACATTACCAACGCTAACCTAGTGAAAATATTGGAGCGATGCCGTTCGTTTCGGGCGCGCCGTTACGTGATTCTCCCGACAGGGCGTACACATTACCTAAATTTCCTGACAGACCGACCAAGGAAAACATTCCCAAAGTATGAGCGTTCCGTGACGTCATGGCGCAATGTAGATAGCACTGCTCGGATTCTTTGACTTCGGTGAAAACTCGGGAGTATCTTGTTGCCAAGGAACACGTGCCAAACCTCGTTGAATGCTTGACGTCTGCAAGCACCTTTCTCACCCAAGGATTTTCCCATGAGGCACTCGAGGGACTACGCAAAGCACCTGGTCAGTCTGGCCCTCGTGGTTTTAGCAGGGTCGTTCGTACTGCTCGGCAACTCTCCGAGTCAGCGAACGCTATCAGCTTCCAATGACGCAACCCAGACTGACTGTCAAGACAATAGGCAGGGCATTAAGACTTTGGCGGAACGGTCTTCATCAAACTATGGACCTTTGTCTGCCCTTCTGCGATTACGGCCCAAACTCCTGGAGTCTCACAGCGATGCTATTCTGCTCGGCGGCCGCAGCAATTCCAAAGGCCGGGCCCTTCATGCGTTTGATCACACGAGAGTCTTGCACGCTGTTCGCCTCGGGCCCAAATACGTCCCAGACACCAATGCTGGGATCAATGAAGGTGGTGCGGTCCAAGTGAGCCAGTGTCCTGACATCCCGAACAAAGGGCCGGCGGGCACATGGATGCAAAATGCGCGAGTCACCGTCAATATTGATCCTCAGTTCCGCGCTATCAACCCTGATTTGACGTTCGCCATCACACGCGCGTTCAACAGCTGGGCAGCGGCCAGTGGCTGGTGCCGTGATCGAAACCAGTCCGGCGTGATCTTTATGTTCACCGAGAAACCACCACCCGAAGTGACAGACGTGAATTCAGGTTCTACCAACACCTACCAGGTGATTCGAAAAATCGCCGCATTACATGATGCCGATAAATTCCCCGCTGTGACGGCACCACCTTTGGCACCGGGCCCGTCTCGCACTTTTGCCTACACATTCGTGAATCCGATGAGTGGGGATACATCTGATCCAAATAAACTGTTCGACATCATGGTGCACGAAATAGGGCATACCTTCGGTCTCAGCCATTGCGACGACTGTCCTCTTGGCACGACAGTAATGAAACTTGAGGAGGGCGTTGGACACGGATTGAACGGTCCAACGTCATGCGACAATGCAGTTATCAAGCAAGCCGGCCAATACCAACAACAGCAGCCGCTCGTGGGTGAGCGACGGACATATCGCGCCGCGGACGCATCCGGAATATTTACTACTATCAGTGAAAGGGTGAATGAACTGGTCGCTGGACGTGTTGTGTATCGAATCCACGTCAGTGATGACCCGCCTGGTCTTGGCGAATACATTGGGTGTGACGCCATGTATGGTGAAGTCGAAGTCGCAACCGATGCATGGGACGTGAGTGATCCAAGCCAGAACGAACGGGTTGCGTTTGATCCGCCGATCTTTCAGTGTTCCTATGGCAGCCCGGTCAAGCAAACGTGCGAATGGATCGCCGACGATCGTTCAGAGCGACAGGTGACGGAGGTACTCGCTTATGAACCTGTAAGCGTTCCTTATGGGAGTTTTCAACGCGTGATGAAGGTCATGGTCACATTATATAATGAGGACGGCGAAGTCGAGGATGGGCCTCTCTTCTTCTGGATTGATCGCAGCCTTGGAATAGTCAGGGCTGAGGAGGTCGAGTCAGGGAGTGCCGTTGAATTGATCGCTTATGCACCACCAATAGACAACCCTGGATCCTCTCCCAGTGGAACCCCAATTCCGACGCCGACGCCGACGCCGACGCCGACGCCGACGCCGACGCCGACACCAACTCCGACGCCGACGCCGACACCAACTCCGACGCCGACACCAACTCCGACGCCGACGCCGACACCAACTCCGACGCCGACGCCGACACCAACTCCGACACCGACACCGACGACAACTCCTACTCCAACTCCCACGCCCCCGAACGTTATCTTGTCCGAAGGTTTTGAATCAGGGACGCTGAACCCTAGAGTCTCAATTCAAACAGCCGGGACTTTTAGTTCAGCCCAGGGCATTAAGAGTGTTTCGCATTTTGGCAGCACGAGAGCATTTGGCTTTGGAAGATCTACCTGCGCGGCTAGCTGTTTCTCGAATTTTGTCACTACGCTCAGAATCAGTCTGTCAACACCAACATTCATATCCAGTATCAACTTTAAGGCAATTGAGGTATTTGAGAATTGGGGTTCACGAGGACTTGTGCTCATTGATGGCGTTCGCTTAACAAACAATTCTGACGACTTTGGAAGACTACCATCCAACGACCGTCAACCCGACGCAACTTTTCGCTCCAGAAGTTTCCCAGTAAATCGCACGGTCAATATCATCGAACTAAGAGTCGAAGATATTACCAACTTGAGCGAGATATACATTGATGACCTCGTGATTGCCGACAATCCACTCCAACTGCTGTTGGATGAATCTGGCCCGGCACTGGACCAGGCGGCCGCGCTCGATTCGGTCTTGTTCACCAGAGACCGATTCCCAGTGGTGAACGGAGCAGACTTCCTTAATCTGGGGGCAGATCGAAACACGAGGGTTATTATCTTTGTGACGAATCTGCAACTAGCGCAAGGGGAA
>JANNJZ010000514.1:0-1826 GCA_031396065.1 Pyrinomonadaceae bacterium
CCTACTACTGGATATAGCTCAAAGCAAAACAATGAAAACCCAGAACAAAAAAGCGCTTAATTACGCGAAGTGACCGCTGGAATTAACAAGGGGGGGCCAAATCAAACCATCGAAGTGGGCCAAATCAAGTTGACAAAGCCATGAGCCGCTGGTCGGTGCCCCAGCGTTGACATTCGCCCGATGGCTTCCCATCGGAGATAGCCAGGCCATAAACGTTGAGCGGGAAGATATCGCCCTCAAACTTTGGTTCGACATCACGTCGACCCGGTGGGCGAGTCAGCATAAGGAAGAAGATCTCCCGCGCATGACAAACGTGCTCGCGCATCGGGTGTTTGCCGATTCAGTTGTCCGCGACGTTCCCGACGATCTGCTTGAGTACATGGCTCAGCGGGATTTCACTCGCTTTCCGACTCCAGAGGAACATTCACTGCAGGAACAGTATGATGAGGTCGCTGAGCGGTTGATTGTTTTGGTGCTTCAGACACTCAACAGGCTGCTATCCTATGTCCGCAGTAGTAAAGGTCAATACTGGCTCAGTGAATATCCGATCGATAGGGGTCAGATGTCCGGCTATTATGTTCGCTTCGAGGCAAAGGCGAAGAGTGGCAACGGGCCTTGGTTCCGCTTCGGACCTAGCAACGTTGACTCGCGGACCATCAAGCTCTTGTCGGAGGAGCGATACGTACGACCTGATGAATGGGATGATATCCGCGCCTTTGTGGGTGGTGTTGCCCGGACACCCCTCGCGCGGACGCTTCTTGCCGGCGCAGAAGCACTGGCTGCCAATGGGCAAAGCAGAAGCGCACTCACCGAAGCTGTCACCGCTCTTGAGGTCGCCCTGTATGCCTTCGCCAGAAACCCGAACGCAGAACGAGCCTTTGGACCGCTCTTAGCCCAGCGCATTAATGCCTCCTCCCTGCGGCATCAGGTTGAGCACGTGGGTCTAACTGGTAGCATCAGTTATCTGCTGCCCGTTATCCTTCCGGAGTCGACCTTGCCAAAACAGGTCATACATGGGTGTCAGCTAGCAATCGCTCAGCGCCAGAACGTTGTGCACCAAGGCCAGCGCGACGTTCAGGCCGGGATACTACGAACAAGCCTAGGCGCAATAAGGAGGATGTGTGACTTGCTTGAGTCACTTACTATTACAACCCATCAGGAGGACGAAGCGGGAGAGGAGCCTTCAGTTCTGAAGTGACAATGAAGTAGCAGCTTGAATTGGTGTGCGGAGAAGGACATGCCGAAGGATCCTTGAGGATAAGGAATATGATCAGCCAACTGCACGAAACCCTAGTCGACGAAATTCGATTCTCATTTGGCCGATTTATGCATCAACATGGCTATGGGCTGCGAGATAATGTGGGGTTCGCCGTTGAAGCAATTATGGCAAACATTCTGACGGGTCTTGTCGGGATCGGCTTGATGGCGGATGGATATATATTTTCGAACGACGGCTACGGCGTAATACCTGTCGAAGTTGGAAACATGAAACCGGGAAAATGGTCAGGCATCACCGTGGCCGATGAGAAACCCGTACGCGTCTTTCGGGTAGATTTTGATCGAACTCTCTGGATGCTTAATCCACGCCACACTGAGTTCGAAGACCAGCTACTAGTGTGGTGTCCCTAAAGTTCGCTGACAAAATCTCGCGACGCTATCGAGAATCTCGTCGGCGGTTTTGGCGCCAAGGCGCAGGGCATCAGCTACACGGCCGCCTGGGACAACATCGACGCGATGAACCTGCTGTCCGGCGAGCCGCTGGTGCAGCGCGCCACCGGCGGGCGCGGCGGCGGCTCGACACGGCTCACCGAGCGAGGACTGCGTCT
>JANNJZ010000536.1:0-24018 GCA_031396065.1 Pyrinomonadaceae bacterium
CACCGCAATCGCGATGCTTAACTTGTGGACATCCATTCCAACGTAGTACTTTCGCATCGGGCTCTCCTTATCTGTGGAAAACTTAGAGTCAAGAACAACTCAAAGCTACCACTTCAGGGGCGCCCTTTCATATATCAGTTATGCGCGCCGATTGTAAGCACGCTACTACTTTGAGTACTTGCCGACGCACTTGAAAGAAGCAACGGTTTTCTTTTCAGGTTTGTTTCGGATCTGCGCCCAGTATTCTTCGCGCACATCCTCATCGATCTCTACGATCGTTGAATAGAGCGCATCCGTCCCATCTTTCTTGCAGCCTGAGATCCAATAATGTTCCCTTGTCTCCGCATCATAATAGTTGGCCTTGAATCCGCCGCCTGTTAGGGTCGTGAACCTTCGCCCCCTGTAATAAACAGATTTGCCGGATTTGTTGAAGGTCACCCGAACAATTCTGGCAGGGCCAACAATACCATCGCCCTTGTATTCCATGTACATGATCCGGCTTTGTGGAAGCATATGATTTAGCGCATAACGCTGGGCATCAGCGGCGCGCACGAACCGCTGGCAGATTCAAGCCTTGCATGAGAGACAAGCCAATTGCGCGTCCGCTGCATGCCCTTGTTGGGTCGGTTTCAGTGGTGCCACGCAGCGTGCGTTTATACCTCTCCCAGGAACCACGCAAGCCGCGCCGCGCGGAGCCGTTGCGCTTCATTCAAGCTGCGCCGTGCATGGAGGGAGTTTTTGGGACAGGCGAGGCTCACTTCTGGTGGGCTCAAACACATTATTCTTAAATCGCCATTCGCCTCTTCCCCGTCCGCCGCATGTCAGCAGCGATGAGTGGTCTGTGGAGATATAGACCGGACGGTTTGCTATGGCACCCAATACCTCCATGAACCCTCTTCCCTGATCCATGTATCCAGTAAGGCTGCATCCATGGGAACCGCATTCCATGCGACCCTCCAGGGCTATAAAAAATAAACGGGGCCTGCCGTGCTGATTAAGATCTGAAACATAAACTCTGGTCCGTTCAAAAGTACTGTCTTTGTTATTGCTGATCACACCATCAATTTCTCGCTTCAAAAAAGGGAACGACTTCACAAGACCGGTGAGATTTTTGACTTCTTGAAAGGAAACCTCTGTATACGTTTGCGAGGAAGCACTCTTCGGCTGAGCCGCAGGAGTGCCACGAACATCGTTGCTTTCCCGCGGACCGGCAGTCGATTTGGAGTCACCGCTGTACATTTGGAACAACGACTTTTTTCCGCCATCATACTTGATGTCTCGGATTTTCCATCCGGTTTCCCCGGCGGCCAGCAAAAAGATGATGGTCTCTTTATATCTCACGCTTTTGGGAACTCCCACGGACGAAACAGTGTAGGAAACATTGACCTGAGCATTTCGACCTTCATAGCTAGGCTTGCCGATGATGGGCTTAGTGACTGTCACATCGCCACCAGCGCCGAAGTTGTAGAGCACGTAGTCAAAGTCTTCGATCTCGCTATCTCCGCTGCTTTCCCAGCGCAACAGCGCCTTCCATATCAAGTCAGCGAGACTCTTTTCAAAATATTTGTCGAGCAACGCCCGACTTCGAGGTTGAAAGACTTTCTCGTTCTGCCGGTAAAGATTGGCAACCAGAACATCTGGTGCAAATTGCTTTGTTGATGTTGACTGTGCCCGGACGACAAACGAAAAGGTCGCCCAAAGAATCACTGCGGCCAAGATCGCTATCAGCCTCAGTGTCTTTATGTAGTTCGGTAGGGCGGAATGTATTTGCTGATGAATCGATACATTCGACTTCATTCTATTGACCTCCCAGACTAACCTGAAGACCCAACGCTGGGCATCAGCGGCGCGCACGAACCGCCGCCAGCGACAAGTCTTGCATGAGAGACATGCTAATTGCGCGTCCGCTGCATGCCGTTGTTGGGTTGCGGGCTGGGTAGAACCACGCAACATGACTTTTCTCGCTTGCCCAGCAACGACGCACGCAGAGATTCAAAATGCGATTTTCAAACTATGCTTTTAGAACAGCGGCGGCCAAATCTTGATGCCCTCGACGGAATCGGACGGCCCACGTGGCGTCAAGGTTTGTTGTTTGAAAATCGTCCGAGTGACGGGCTCGCTCTCAGTCGTTTCTCCCCAAATTCTGGCGATTCTCTTGGCTTCGTCGATATCGTCGGTGGCCACGGTAAGGTAAGCATTCTTGAGTCTATTCTTGAAGCACACCCGAATCTCAGTTGCCATGGTGAATCACGACCTTTCTCGATCATCGTTACCCGTTTCGGAAACGAAATAAAGAGCAACCCAACTAGGTATTGTATCGCGGATCCGCGACGCAAGTACGAAAGTCGTGATCTTATCCGGTGTTCGGTTCCGGCGTCCGGTTGATGTCCCGGACAATCCTTAGCGTTCCAATCGGGCGTATTCTACTCCCCAGTTGGCATAACGTCATGCTCAAGCTTGTAGAGAAATGGGGTGCGGTCTGGCTACTCGATAACGACAAGTGATTTCGAGGTACAGTGGCGTCGCCGCGAGGAGGCAGGACGCCGGCCGTCCCCAAGCCCTGCGAGCACCAGGATGTCGACGCTCCGGAGCGTCCTAGTTCGCCGGAAGGTAAGACGCTAGAGTCTTCATGTAGTTGGCCCGTTCAAAGACTGCCGGCTCCGCGCAGTGTTGCTGACTCATGCTGCCGATCATCTGAGCGACTGATTCATACTCGTGCTCTTCCATCCAGCGCGTCATCTCGTCGAGAATGACCCCCATTCGTTTGATGCCGTTCTTTAGTAGTTCTGAAGCCATCATGGTCACTTTGGCTCCCGCCATCAACGCCTTCAACACATCCTCTGACGTGTGCACACCAGTCGTAATCGCCAGGTCAGTCAGCAGACGTCCGTACAGAATTGCCACCCATCGCAAGGGCAGCCGCAACTCGCTCGAGTTACTTAGAACCAGACGCGGGACAACCTCAAGAGTTTCGAGATCGATGTCCGGTTGATAGAAGCGATTGAACAGCACCAGTCCGTTGGCGCCTGTTTCCACCAGGCGTTTGGCCATATTGGCAGTCGAACTGAAGTAAGGACTCAGTTTCATTGCCACCGGCAGCGGGACGGCACGCTTAACCTCACGCAATACCCCCAGGTAAATGTTCTCAACCTCGTTGCTACTGAGATCGCTATTGGTCGGGATGTAGTAGACGTTCAACTCGATTGCATCGGCTCCCGCTGCTTCCATCAAAACTGCGTAATCGGTCCAGCCGCCGGCTGAAATTCCGTTGAGACTCCCAATAATCGGAATGTCTACAGCTTCTTTGGCTCGTCTGATGAGATTCATGTACTCATCAGGAGAGACGTTGTAGCTTTGCATCTCGGGAAGGTAGCTGAGCGATTCCGCGAAGCTGTCGATGCCGCTGGTCAGATAATGGTCAACGTAGAAACCGTCGAAAGTAATCTGTTCTTCAAAGAGCGAGTACATGACGACAGCCGCCGCTCCGGCATCTTCCAGACGGCGGATGCTGTCAAGGTTGTGCGAGAGCGGAGATGAAGAAACCACGATGGGGTTTTTTAAGGGCAGTCCGAGATAGCTGGTTGATAGATTCATGAGTTGTGTTCCTGTTTAGACGATTAATCCGATTCTCTACAGATTGAATTCAGCTGCCATCCGTAAATTCGAAGCGGCGTTGTGTTTGTTACGCCAGCGATCTGGTTGCGCGAGGTGGGGTGGACACGGAGTTCCATCCCTACAATGATTGCTGCGCGGCCAGTTGTTTGTATTGCTGCCACCGGCGATCCACGCCTTTTTGCGCTTCCGTCAATAGCAGTTGGGCTACGTCAGGATCGCTTTGCTGCAACATGCGATAGCGGCCTTCGGTGTAGATGTAATCCTTCAACGGAATCTTCGGGTCGCTCGAATCGAGCACGAATGGATTCTTGTTTTCCGCAGCCAACTTCGGGTTGAAGCGATACAGTGGCCAGTGACCTGATTCGACGGCAAGCTTCTGCTGGTGCATACCCTTAGCCATATCGATTCCGTGGGCTATGCACTGGCTATACGCGATGATCAGCGATGGACCGTCATGGGCCTCAGCCTCGAGGAATGCTTTTACGGTATGCGTGTCGTTTGCGCCCATGGCCACCTGCGCGACATAGACATTGCCATAACGGATGGCGCCCATTCCCAGATCCTTTTTCGAGGTCGTCTTGCCGCCGGCGGCAAACTTTGCCACGGCGCCCAGCGGCGTAGATTTGGAAGCCTGCCCCCCGGTGTTGGAGTAGACTTCAGTGTCCAGGACGAGAATATTGACATTCTGGCCGCTGGCCATCACGTGGTCCAAACCACCGTACCCGATGTCATAGGCCCAACCGTCGCCGCCAACTATCCAGACGCTCTTCTTCACCAGGGCGTCGGCTACGTTAGCGAGGTCGCGCGCCTCGTTCGGCGATCTCGACTCAAGCTTCGCGCCATCTTCGAGTTTCGCCACGCCTTCCAGCCTGGTTTTCAATCCCGCCACCAGTTCCCGTTGAGAATTGATGCCTGCATCGGTAGATTGATCGCTGCCAAGGAGATTGTCCGCCAAATCTTCACCAATATCGTTTCGCAGACGGGCCACCAAATCTCTGGCGTAGGCATTCTGATGGTCCAGCGCCAGCCTCATGCCGAGTCCAAACTCCGCATTATCTTCAAACAGTGAATTGCTCCAGGCAGGACCGCGGCCCTCTCGATTGGTGGTGTAAGGCGTGGTGGGCAGGTTGCCGCCATAGATACTCGAGCAACCGGTGGCGTTGGCGATGATCGCCCGGTCGCCAAACAGCTGAGTTAAGAGTTTGATATAAGGAGTTTCGCCGCAGCCGGCGCAGGCCCCGGAAAACTCAAACAGCGGTTGTAGTAATTGCACATTCTTGACGGAGCCAAAGGTAAGCGCCGCGTTTCGATTAACTTCAGGCAACGTCAGAAAGAAATCCCAATTGGCCCGCCCGCTGTCACGCAACGGAAACTGCGGACTCATATTCAACGATTTGCGCGACACATTACTCTTGTCTTTTGCCGGACAAACTTCGACGCACAACCGGCAGCCGGTGCAGTCTTCCACCGCAACCTGAATCGTGTAGCGCTTGTCAGGCAGTTCTCGCCATTTTGCCGGGATGTGCTTGAAACCCGCGGGCGCAGACGCCAGATCGCTCTCATCGCAGACCTTGGCGCGAATCGTGGCGTGCGGACAGACCAGCATGCATTTTCCACATTCGATGCAGAGGTCCGGCTCCCAGACGGGCACCTCGATTGCGATGTTGCGCTTTTCCCACTGCGACGTGCCTACCGGGTATGTGCCATCTACCGGAAACGCACTTACCGGCAGCTGGTCCCCACGCCCAGCCATGATCTCGGCCGTGACGTTTTGAACAAACTCCGGAGCCAGCTTCGAAACCGTGGCAGCGGCAACCAGCGAGCTCGTCGCTGCTGCCGGCACGGTGACTTCGTGCAGGTGTTCGAGCGCCGCGTCGACGGCCGCAAAGTTTTGCCTTACGACAGCCTCGCCGCGTTTACCATATGTCTTCCGAATCGATTCCTTGATTTTCGCAATGGCCTCATCAGGCGGCAGCACACCGCTAATCGCGAAGAAGCAGGTCTGCATGATCGTATTAATGCGATTGCCGAGCTGTTTCTCTTTAGCCACCGCGTAAGCATCAATTGAGAAGACCTTGATGTGTTTGCGGATTATCTGCTCCTGGACCGAAAGTGAGAGCTGATCCCAAACTTCCTCGGCTGGATACGGACTGTTCAGCAGCAAAGTCGCCCCGTCTATGGCCGCGCCCAGGACATCATATGAGTTGAGAAACGTGAATTGATGGACGGCAATGAAGTTTGCCTGCTGGATTAAGTACGTGCTTTGGATGGGACGATTACCAAAGCGCAGATGTGAGACGGTCATCGCGCCTGACTTCTTCGAGTCGTAAACAAAATAGCCCTGGGCGTAGTTGGGCGTTTCCTCACCAATGATCTTGATCGAGTTCTTGTTTGCGCTGACGGTCCCATCCGCGCCGAGCCCCCAGAACAAAGCGCGAACCTGGTCGGCGGGTTCAGTGCTGAAATTCGGATCAAACGGGATGCTGGTCATCGTCACATCGTCGTCGATGCCGATGGTGAAGTGGTTTTTCGGTTTCGCATTCTTCAGCTCGTCAAACACAGCCTTACACATCGAGGGAGTAAACTCCTTCGACGACAAGCCATAACGCCCGCCAACTACGCGAGGCATGGCGAAGGGCAGGAACCCGTCAAGAGCGTTTTCGCTGAGACTGGTGACAACGTCCTGATAGAGCGGCTCGCCGATGCTGCCCGGCTCTTTGGTCCGATCCAGGACCGCGATGGCCTTTACTGAACGCGGCAAGGCCATCACGAAGTCGTCAACCGAAAACGGCCGATAAAGCCGAACCTTCAGCAACCCGACCGTCTCGCCGGCGGCACAGAGAGCATCGACAGTTTCCTGGGCGGCCTCACAACCGGAGCCCATCATCACGATCACTCGCTCAGCTTCAGGCGCTCCGACATAATCAAAAAGTCCGTATTGCCGTCCGGTTAGCTGCGCAAAGTCATTCATCGTCTGGTGAACAATTTGAGGAGTCTCCAGATAGTAAGGATTGGAACGCTCTCTCGACTGGAAAAAGACATCGGGGTTTTGCGCGGTGCCCCGCATCACTGGGTGGTCCGGCGTCAGGCCGCGGGCTCGGTGCGCCTGGACGAGTTGGTCATCAATCATCGCCCGGATTTGTTCGTCGGAAAGCTTCTGAATCTTCATCACTTCGTGGGAGGTACGAAAGCCGTCGAATATGTGGAGGAAGGGAACTCTCGATCGCAGGGTGGCTGCCTGCGCTATCAAGGCAAAGTCCATGGCCTCCTGGACGGAGTTGCCAAACAGCATGGCCCAGCCGGTGGTGCGGGTGGTCATCACGTCGCTGTGGTCACCGAAGATTGAAAGTGCATGCGTGGCAATCGACCGAGCTGCGATGTGGAACACGGTACTGGTTTGCTCGCCGGCGATCTTGAACATGTTAGGGATCATCAAGAGCAGTCCCTGGCTTGAGGTGAAGGTGGTAGTGAGCGAACCGGTCTGTAGGGTGCCGTGAACCGCACCGGCCGCGCCGCCTTCCGACTGCATCTCGCGCACGATGGGAGTCATCCCCCAGATGTTCTTTTCATCTATGGTGGCCCAGGCGTCGGAGAATTCCCCCATCGCAGATGAAGGGGTGATCGGGTAGATGGCGATCACGTCGTTGGTCTTATAGGCCACGTGGGCCGCTGCTTCGTTGCCGTCAATGGTTACTTGTTTTTTAGTCATTGCTGCGTATTCTCACTCAGACTTGCTGAACCGTTTTGTGTAATGTCACCCAGAAGGTGCCGAAGCCCGTGGACATTTGAATTAACCGCAAGGCTTAACCTTGCAGTTGCAACTCTGAGACCTCGCTATTTGGAGTGCGTCCGACCCGTCGGCGCTTTGGTATTCTGCGACCTGTCGCAGCCGTTGTGCTGGATGTAGTAGGCAGGGTTGAGTGTGACGAAGGACGACGGCGACAGGTCGCCGATGACCAAAGCGGTGACAGGTCACCGCACTCCAAAAGTAAAACAAATCGGCCGCAGGCGGTTGGGGGAAAACCACCTGCGGCCGAGCCCACATGCTCAACAAATAATGAGCTGCGAGTGATCAGACTAATGCCGGTGCCGCGCGTTCCTCTTCGATCTGCTTGATCCTGGCACGAAGCCACTCTCCAACAGTTCGCTGTAACTTCGCGTCGTTGTCCCCGGCTTCGAGATCCTCGATGGTCTCCCCGGCTTCATTCAAGGGAATGTGGTGACAGGGCACGACGGCGACCTTGTCCTCGGGGCTGACGAAGTCGATCAAATGGCATTCACTGCACGGATGGGCGCGGTATGGATAGCCATAGTTGAGACAGGACAGGGAGTCCTGAAAGGTTGATGTTGGCCTCCATGGGGTGCGGACCGAACGACCGTATCCACCTTTCTCAACGAAATCAAGTTCTTCTTTCAGTAGTTCAAGAATATCGCGTTCGTCATTTGCCATAACCTCAACCTCCGTTACTCCCTGACCCGACTTGGGCAGCCTTTGTCGCTGCCTTCTGTAAATCAATCTCAGCTCTAACGGCCCTCCGCAGGTGCAATGCATATGCCGGTTGCATTGGCGGAGAATTACTAATGAATTTGAAACTGTTGATAGATCACGGTGCGAAAACTTTCGCACGATCCTGCGCGAGAGTCCTCAGTTATGTGGGTCTTACGAGGAAGGTAATGTTCGCGGGGAGCTGTTTAAGGGATGCGGCCGTTATGGGCCGGGATTTGCAACGCTGGGGATAACGCAGCCACAGAAAGCTTTTTACGTTGGATTGAGCTAGTCAGAAATCAGCGAAAAAGTTCATGTCTTCCAAAGAAGTTAATTGGAAATATTGAAAGGGAATATAACGAGATGTCGCATAACTTAATGACCGCAGCAGTAGTCCACGAATTTGGGAAACCGATGACAATCGAGGAAGTTCCGATACCCACGCCAGCGGCCGGGCAGGTACGCATTCAAGTGATGGCGAGCGGGGTCTGCCATACAGACCTTCATGCCGCGGACGGTGACTGGCCGGTGAAGCCGAAGTTACCTTTTATTCCAGGACATGAAGCGGTTGGCTATGTCGATGCTGTCGGTAGCGGCGTCACTTCGCTCCGGAAGGGCGACAGGGTTGGCAGCCCCTGGCTCCATAGCGCCTGCGGTGAGTGTGAATATTGCCTGACTGGGTGGGAAACGTTGTGTCCATCGCAGCATAACACCGGGTACTCGGTTGACGGAGGTTTTGCTCCGTTCATGATCGCGCCGGCAGCCTACGTCGTACGTCTGCCCGATGGGCTCGACTTTATCGAGGCGGCCCCGTTGCTATGCGCCGGTGTGACTACTTACAAGGGACTCAAAGAGACCGACACCAGGCCAGGGGAGTGGGTTGTAATCTCGGGCATTGGCGGGCTGGGACACCTGGCGGTGCAATATGCGAAAGCGATGGGACTTCATGTCGCCGCGGTTGACGTCGCTGACGATAAATTGACGTTGGCCCGGGAACTGGGAGCTGAATTGACGGTCAATGCGAAGACGGAGGATGCGGTTAGCAAAATCCAGGAGACCATAGGCGGGAGCCACGGGGTTCTGATCACCGCGCCCTCACCGATTGCGTTTCGGCAAGGCGTGAATATGTTGCGACGCGGCGGCACTTGCGTGCTAAACGGCCTGCCACCTGGCGAGTTCCCAGTTTCGATCTTCGACGTGGTGTTAAAAAGGCTAACTATTCGGGGTTCGATCGTGGGCACCCGCAAAGACATGCAGGAGGCTTTGCAGTTTGCGGCCGAGGGTAAGGTTAAGGCCATTATCGAAACCCAGCCGTTGGAGGAGATCAATACCGTGTTTGACCGGCTTCGGCACGGTGACGTTCAAGGGCGAGTGGTCGTCAAGATGGCGGAGCGGGCCGGTCAAGTGGGCGGCAGCGGTTCTTAGCGATCTCACGAGAGGGTGACGTGTCTCTTTGAGCGAGCTCAAGCGGAAGCACATCGTTGGTTTGGCCGATAACTCGATGATCGTCCGGAACCGGAAGGCGCTTGAATCAGTGGTGTGCTGCTAAGCGGTAAGACTAAAAAACCTATGTGTGCGCTGGCGCACAGACCGCGGTATTCGATGATGAAAGACTGTGGAAACACAAAACGGCGTATTTCTTCCGAGTGCAACTTTCAAAGTCATTGCCCGGCACTTTGCTTCGACCGTTTTGTCAGGGGATGGCCGTTCACAGCCAGATCAGTGTTTGGGCGATTACAACCCTATTGCATTAATAAAAATGTGCGTGGCTGAGCGCGCACCGGGAATTGTCTG
The DNA here is from genome assembly GCA_031396065.1 of Pyrinomonadaceae bacterium. Classification (GTDB taxonomy): domain Bacteria; phylum Acidobacteriota; class Blastocatellia; order Pyrinomonadales; family Pyrinomonadaceae; genus PSRF01. Next base: position 9,896 of record JANNJZ010000536.1, read on the forward strand.
AGACAGTACTCCGCTGGAGAGTTGAAAGAGGGCACCATGTCGAGTCCACACTATGCCATCAAAGCTCTACTCATTTGCGGCTCCGTCATTCTCGCGATTACGTGGCTTACTTCACAGTCCCGATCGCAGACAGTCAAGTCGATCCCAAGTGCGGTAACTGCAAGCCAGAAACCGGAAGACTATGTCGGCTCTGACGCCTGCAAGGACTGCCACGAGGATCAGTTCAAAGCCTTTTCTCACACTTCGCATGCCAAGCTGTCGAACATAAAGAGTTGGAAAGGGAAGGCAACGGGCTGCGAATCATGCCATGGTCCAGGCAAGACGCACATTGAAGAAGCAGATCCAACGAAGATCATTTCCTTTAAGAACAAGTCTCCCAAGGCCATCTCGGAAACGTGCCTCACCTGCCATGCGGGCAGGGAAGAACACAACAACTTTCGGCGCGGCGAACACTGGCGTAATGATGTCGGTTGTACGGATTGCCATACGTCACATACGAGCACCTCCGGTAAAAACGTTGCCCAGTCAAATGTCTTCGTCTCTCCAGCCAACGCCGAAAAGCCTGGCTCTTCCACAATCAGCCTGCTCAAGGTGAACGAACCGCAACTGTGCATATCCTGTCACGTCGAGACCAAGCATCAGTTTAACAAGCCCTTCCGTCACAAGGTTCTTGAAGGCGCGATGAAGTGTTCAGATTGTCATAACGCCCATGGAGGTTTTGAACTTAAGCAGGCACGGCTGGCCACCGGCGCGGACGGAGCTTGCATGAAGTGTCACGCCGATAAACAGGGACCGTTTACTTATGAACACGCTCCTGTGAAAACCGAGGGGTGCCAGTCTTGTCATACGCCGCATGGGTCGTCAAACCCGCGATTGTTGCGAACCAGCAGTGTGGCTCAGCTTTGTTTAGAGTGCCACACACAGGATCACGGAGTTGGGGCTCTGGAGCCTGTGGGTCCAGCCCACAACCTTGCTGCCCAATACCGAGATTGCACAGCCTGCCACATGAAGATTCACGGATCGCATAGCAGCCCGGTATTCATGAGATGACAACCGACACCCAACTGAATTGGTGTGAACGCTCAATGAAATGGGCAACAGGAAGGGCCGAATGAAGAGTGCTACAAAAGTGCTGAGTATGCAGTTGAGGGCGGTCCTGGCATTGACGGTGCTCGGGACAATCGCTACAGCTCAAAGTCCGTCGCCGAGCCCGTCGCCGAAGGTAAATGCCGCCGCCACTCAAAGCGTAAAAGAGACTGGCGACTATACAGTGACCTCGAGCATTGAAGTTGGTTATCGTGGACTTCAAGTCGTCGGCGACCTTAATAAGTATAAAAGCGATCTGGATTACAGAGCGGGGGCGCGCCTCTTCGATACCAGTTTTCTTGTGCGTTCCGATGGTAAGGGAAAGCCGTTTGATTCCCTGCTGGTAACCAGTTCGGGATGGGGCTCTGATCCTAACGGCTACGTGCGAATTAACGCGGAAAAGACAAAGTGGTATCGGTTCAATGGAAATTACCGGCGCTTCAAGGCCTTCCGTTATCTCAACAACATTGCCAACCCAAACTATTCCACGCGCCCGACAGATCCAGCCACTGGGCAGCATAACTTCGACTTGACGAATCAGCTGGGTGACTTTGACCTAACGATTCTGCCCAAGAATGAAAACCTCAGGTTCAATCTTGGGTTTTCGCCGGCCCGCGGAACCGGACCCGCTTTCACAACCTGGCATTTCGGGGGCGACGACTTCATGTTGCTCTCGCAGACTAAATGGCGCTCCAACGACTACCGCGTCGGTGCGGATGTCAAAGTCGGGCCAGTATCCTTCTCATTCATGCAGGGCTTCAGGCGCTTCAAGGACGAGACCACCATCGACAATCCGGGCCTTAACCTCGGCGTTAACCCGGCAACCAGTAACTTTTCCCTGAGAAGCTTTAATCGCACCAGTCCGTCGAATGGCAGCGTTAATTTCACGCGGTTTAGCGGCCATACCCTGCTGGCAAAAAAGCTTGATATCACCGGGCGCATTATCTACAGCAGCGCGACTGTTGACTTCAACCAGGTCGAGACAGTGACTGGCAACAACTTCAACTCCAGGATCGCAGGGGTGCCGGCTGCTTATAATCCTACCGCGACGAATCAGACGGTTCTGACCCTGGGTCGGTGGAGCTTTGCCGGAAATTCCAAGCGACCCAACACGCTCGGCGATTTGGGAGTGACTTATCTCGCCACCGAGAAGCTGAGACTCTCGAATACCTTTCGCGTAGAGACTTTCCAGATCAATGGCGACGTTCTTTACAACGGGGAGTTTCGCATCACCCAGGCAAACGGCACGGTGCTGGCGCCGCTTTTACCCACCGGCCGCGCTAATGAACTGACAAAGTATCGGAAGATACAAAATACAGTGGAGGGCGACTATGAGTTTAACCAGCGCTACTCCGTGCACTTCGGTTATCGCTACGGGAACCGGCGCATTGAGAGGTTCTTCAGCGGCAACAACCTCGCTAATAATGGAGCGCCTCCGCTAGCCAGCACCTCTGAGGAAGAAGTGAACCATACCAACACCTTTTTGGGGGGCGCCAAGGCCACTCCTACTAAAGGCTGGACGATGTATCTGGATGTCGAGCGCGGAACGGCCGATAACGTATTCACGCGCACAGGTAACTACGATTTTACGAACGTGCGTGCGCGCAGCAGGTATCAGGTCGGTTCGAACTTTCGATTCAACCTCGCTTTTATAGCGAAGAATAACGCCAATCCTTCCGAGATCGATCGGAACGGCATTTCCGTTTCACTCGCGAACTTTGGCGTCGAGGTTAAGTCCAGAGTTTTCAGTTCTTCACTTAGTTGGACGGCCAAGAACAATCTGTCATTTGACGGGGGCTATACTTACAACTGGCAAAACAATCAAGCCGTGATCGAGTATGCGTTTGGGCCAGGTGTGCCCAATGCGGGAATCCGCGGGCAGAGTCTTTACTTTGTAAGAAATCACTTTTTCTATGTGGAGAGTGTTTTTCAGCCGGTGCCCCGGGCCACCCTATATACAGCTTACCGGGTCAACAAGGACACGGGCCAGGGAGACCGGATTTCGGTTCCGGCAATTGGAACGGGCGTATTGGTCCAGTCTTACCCCAATAGTTTTCAATCCCCTGAGGTTCGCCTGGCAATCCGAATCAGCCGGCGCGTCGACTGGAATGTCGGATACCAATACTACAACTACAATGAGAATGGGTTGGTCAGAGTGGAGAGTCCGTTCGTTAGGATTAGACCGCAAAACTATCATGCGCATCTCCCTTACACGTCGTTGCGCATTTACTTTGGTAAGAGGGAGTAGCTGAAAATAGCCTGGCATAGCCTTACCGCACGGAAGGCGGCAAAGCTGCAAGCACTCAGCCAAGGTTGATACAGGCCGGCAGTTTTTGGAATTAACGAGAAGCAATCTCCGGTCTTCCCAGATTTGGGTGGGTCGGAGTTTCGTTATGAAGTCAGTACCACTTCGTAGTAGCGGGTGGGTTGTTGGGGTACAGAAATAGGGAAGACAGATTATCCGTTTATTCAGAACTGGGTCTTAATGTTGCGTGGCGGACCCACCCGCTACCGCGAGGTGGTACTGACTCCATGACGCTACAACACGAGTGTTGATAAGAGCCTTTTACACACGGTGGTTCCGACAGACAGCAGACTTCTCTATTTTTGATGTGAGGCTTCGAAAGCCAAAAATGGTCCTGGGCGAGAGCGGGAAGAAACCACAGCAGTTAAGGCTGGCGGTATTGCTGGTGGTGGGATTTCTAGTGTTCACATCGGCGCACTTAGCCGTTAGAGCTTCGGGTCGCGGGGCTGAACCGCAGAAAGTTCGTCGTCCGCAGAAGGTAGTCAAACCTGCCGCGCCGAAGAAACCACGCGTGGACTATTCCCAGTTTTCCCATGTCACCCACGTCGCTAGTCAGAAGCTGGCGTGCGATTCATGCCACACGTTTCCGACTCGAAACTGGAAGGAAGTTCGGACTGGAGAGGCGGCGTTTCCGGATGTAGCGGAGTTTCCCGAACACTCGGCGTGTCTCAACTGTCATCGTCAGCAGTTCTTTGCTCGGGAGAGACCTGCGCCGGTGATCTGTTCAAACTGCCACGTCGCCGTTCGCCCAAAGGATACCAGCCGGTTTCTGTTCCCCAGTCTCGGTGATGTCGCAGACCCTACCGCGAAACGCCGCGAGTTCGTTTCGGAGTTTGGGTTGAACTTTCCTCACCAGACGCACATGGATGTGATTGGGGCCAACACTCAGCGTTCCAATGCGCTTCGCTATGTACATGTCGGGTTTCAAAAGGAGAAACCGAAGGAGGAGAGCGATCCGAAAAACTGTGTCATCTGTCACCAGACCTACCAGCCACAAGGTGAATCCTCGGAGGAGTATGTATCAAAGCCACCAAAGGGTCTTGGTGATGCGTTCTGGTTGAAGAAGGGCACTTTTAAGACGATACCCGTCAGTCACGCACCCTGCTCGAGTTGTCACAGCACCGATGCGGGTATCGAGCCGGCTCCTTCGAAGTGCGACGTTTGCCACAAACTCCTGCCTGCTGAGAGTGTGGCCCACGATTTTGATTCAAAGATTGCGGTAAGCATGGCGGGAACGGATCGAGCGATCCTGTTGCGTTGGCAACGCAGGGCATCGTCCGGCACTTTTCCGCACGATGGCGGCATGCATCCGACCTTAGCTTGCACCTCGTGCCACAACATTCCCACGATGAATACGGCCGAGGCAGCGACGCTGAAAGTCCCGGTCAAATCATGCGGCGGGGCAGAAGGTTGTCACATCACCGCCACTGCGGACGAGGGTGGGGCGCTGAACTTCGAGATCGATCAGCGAAAAGGGAAACCAGATTTTCAGTGTACGAAGTGTCATCTCGTGTTTGGTAGTCAACCGTTGCCGGCGAATCATCTCGAGGCGATTCCGAAACCGGTTACGAAGTAATTGATTGATGATCGAACGGTCTTCAAAATTCTTCCGGCTATGCCGGCTGATGTTCGAAAGGTCTATGACCTTCCGGAATGCACCTGAAAACCTTCGGGACTACGCCCCAGATCGGGGCGTAGCCCCACAGCCATTTGAGCAGGGCCGTCGGCGGGGCAAAGCCACCGCCGCACATCGGGTGGCGAAGCCACGGGCTGAACGAAGCACGTCAATACACTGCAGACGGCTCTCAGGGATCTGTGTAATAGCACTAGTAGTGATAGTCACATCTCTAACGTCAGGCATTGCCAGTCAAAACGCTGGGGCGTCGCTTGGGACTTTGCCCGAGTCACTACTGGATCCCCAGGACCAAAACATCGACTTTTCAAAGTTCTACCATAACAACGCCAACCATGCGCGGTTGCCCTGTCTCTTATGCCATCGTCGTGAAGGAACAACCTCCAAACCAACATTGCCTGGCGCCGGTGGGCATCTACCTTGCACTGGTTGCCACGCAAAAGAATTTGCTAATTCGTCGAGTCCGGTCTGTACGATCTGTCATACGAATACCCAGTCAGGAGCACTCAAAGCTTTTCCGGCGCTCAAGAGTTTCAACGTCAGGTTTGATCACTCAATTCATGTTCGCGGACCGCGAGCCGCCTGCTCAACTTGTCATCGGCCCGCTCGCGGGGGGGTGGCGATGACGATTCCCTCGGGAGTCAACGCGCACACCGCCTGCTATCAGTGTCACTCTCCGCAGGCCAACGCAAATGGCCGCGATATTTCATCCTGCGGCACGTGCCATCAACCTGGCGGCTATGCGCGAACGCCGACACAAGCGGCGTCATTCAGAGTCGGATTCAGCCACGCGAAGCACGGTGCTTCTGAGAAGCTCAATTGTAATGCGTGTCACAACATCAGGGCGGGAATGCCACAGCGCAGACAGGTTAGTGCGCCGCTGGCTCTTAATCACCATGCGCCGGCGGGAGCGACTAGTTGTGCGACTTGTCACACGGGCAAGCGAGCTTTTGGCGGCGATGATTTTTCAGTTTGCACCCGATGTCATAAGGGGACAAATTGGCGATTTTAGATCGACCTTGGCATCGAACGAGAAGAAAGGAATAAGTCATGAAATTAATTACGGTCTTTGCGCTGTTGGCCCTAACCGGATTATTGGTTTCGAGCACATTCACGTTTGAGTCTTCGGCGCAGGATCACCGGAAACCCCTGGATAGTATGGTTCTCGGAGCGGAAGCAAAATTGGGGGCGGTCAAGTTTAGCCACCTTGATCATGTCACCAAAAATCGCAGTATTGAAGGCAGCACGATCGCGTGTATTGAGTGCCACCATACTGCGCAGCCGGCGGCCGATGCCGCTAAACATCCACCGCTCAAAACAGCCTGGCCGGCAGACCGAACCACTACTCTAACCGCGGGGCTGTTCGAAAAGGATCCGACCGCGCCGGAAGTAAACAGTTGTCGAGATTGTCACGCACGCGCCGACACCAAACCTAAGCTGTTGCCGGAAATTCCGCAGATCAAGCTTGAAGTTGGAACAGAGCTGGTTACGTTGAACAACCAACAAGCCTTTCATCGCAACTGCGCCGGGTGCCACGATGAGGTTGCGAAAACCAACAAGGATCTCAGCCCGCCAACCTCAAAAAAATGTACGGCTTGTCATAAGAGAGCGGCGGCGTAATGATCATCCATGCGAAAAGGTTCCCAGCCGGTGCGCGAAAATCCCCAAACATGGGGAGGCGATTAACGATTCTCCTGCAATTTGATGCGGTACAGGCATTGCCCCTTCAGACAGTGAGCCGAACATGACGGGTTCGCAAACACTTTCCTAAGAAGGGCAATAGGTTATTATGAAAACTCTCAAAATCACGTTAGTGGCCGCAATGCTGGCTGCGTTTTTTGCTGCGGTGGCGATGGTTTCCGCCGCGTCCAGCCAACCAGCTCCGGCGCAAGCCGATGCCGCCGGCACCTACAAGATAAAGTGCATCGCCTGTCACGGTGCCAAAGCGGAAAAGAAGTTTGATGCGACCATGGCTGATGCTGATCTCGTCCAGGCCGTGCTCAAGGGCAAGAAAGGCGAGAAGCCTCCCAACATGCCGGGTTACGAAGAGAAGGGTGTGACGGAAGAGCAAGCGAAAGCGCTGGTCGCCTACATGAAGTCGATTCGGTAATCCGTGCGTTGCTTCATCGGACGTTCCACGTGGACGTTAGCGATCGCGCACCGGTTAAGCTTTTTGATCTGAAGCCGAATGCCAAGTGGCTCCGGCTTCGGATCATTTAGATTCGATCGCCTCCTGTGCAAAACAAATAAAGTGCACAGGAGGTATCGGTGTACCTTCTGATGAAGCGTTGGGTCTTAATCCTGGTCGTAGCCATCGCACTGCTGGTGTGGCTCAGCGGTGTGCCTGCCAGACTGCAAACGGTAATCGCCCAGCGTGCTGAGGCACCGAGATCTCCTTCCCAGTCGCCCTCGCCGATCGCTTCGCCCTCGTCCTCAGGTAAGGTCTCCTCGCCTGAATTGCAATGCCAGGGATGTCACGCAGGTGGCAAGACACTGCCCTATCTGGGCGGGGCTCAGTTCCACGTAAAACCGCATACCGACTATGAATTCGGTTTCCATGCGCTGGCCAGAGGAAAAGGAGGCGCGGGAGCGACGTGTCTTGATTGCCATACCAGAAATGGCGACATGAGCACTATCCTGCCCGCCAGCGATGCGAAGTCGACTATCAACCGGACCACCATCGCGGAGACCTGCGGACGTTGTCATGGCGACAAGGCGGTGATGAAGGGCAGCGGTATCAGCGATCGCCCCTTCCTGTCTTATCGGGAAAGCGTTCATGCGAAGGCCATGGCCCGCGGCAATACCAGCGCTGCTGTCTGCACAGACTGCCATAACAGTCACGATATCCTGCCCGCGTCGAATTCATTGTCGTCCATCGCAAAAGTCAACGTGCCGGCGACGTGTGGCAAGTGTCATCAAAGTGAGAGCGCTGAGTTTGGCCAGAGTGTTCACGGAAAGGCAGTTGCTCGCGGAGTATCCCGGTCGCCAGTTTGCACAGACTGTCACGGCATTCACAAAATCGAGCCGCCGTTTCAAGCGACTTCAGTCTCCGCATCGGTCGCGGTCGCTACTGACAGCTGTGCAAACTGTCATGAAGGCGTCGCGCTAGCGCAGGAGTTTGGGATAGCCGGCGAGCGTGTCGCCACTTACAAAGACAGCTATCACGGCCTCGCGTCAAAATTCGGATCAAAACTGGTGGCCAATTGCGCCAGCTGTCACGGTGTACACAACATCCTGCCTTCATCTGATCCGAAGTCTATGATTCATGCGGCCAATCTCACGCAGACTTGCGGCCAATGCCACGTCGGTGCGAGTGAGAACTTTACCAAGGGCCGAATGCACCTCTCTTCTTCACTCACCTCTGGCGGGTCTGACGAGCCCGACATGGCAGTGGTGGGCACCAGGGTTGTCCGCTGGTTATATCTGCCGCTGATTGTGCTGGTGATTGGCGGAATGGTTTTTCACAACGCGCTGGTGTGGAGAAAGAAGGCAGCGGCAAAGCGCAAACTTGAAAAACGCACTATCGTGCGCTTGACGCGTAAGCAGCGCATCCAGCATTGGCTCTTGTTAACCAGTTTTACGCTACTCGTATTTTCAGGCTTCGCGCTTCAATATCCGGACTCCTGGGTGGCTTGGCTGCTGGGCTCGAGCGAGGCGGTCAGAAGAATCATTCACCGTGTCGCCGCCGTGGTTATGTTGGCGACCGGAGCCTACCACGTTCTCTATCTCGCGCTGACGTCGGAAGGTCGCCAATGGGTAAAAGACATGCTGCCCAGACCCAAGGACGTTAGGGATGTCTTTCAGAACTTCGGTTACTACCTGGGGATGAACGTTGCGAAGCCGAGGATTGCTCGGTTTGGGTATGCAGAGAAGGCTGAATACTGGGCTGTCATCTGGGGCACGCTCATCATGGGTCTAACCGGAATCATGATTTGGTTCAAAATTAGTGTCTTTGGCTTCCTGCCAAGATGGTGGGTAGACATTGCTCTGGCAATTCACTTTTACGAAGCAGTATTGGCGACGTTGGCCATCATCGTTTGGCACTTCTATCAGGTGATCTTCGATCCTGATGTCTATCCCATCAATTTCGCTTTCCTCGATGGGCGCATGTCCGAAGAACTCTACCAGGAAGAACACGAGCTTGATTACGATCGAATGAAGGAATTGGAACGGATTGAAGCAGAAACGGCTGGCAGTGGGGAAGCCGGCTCGCCTTCAGTCGATAACGTGGAGCCTAACGTGTCAGGAACACAATCATGAGTGACGAAGAAGCAGTTCCCAAAACTCCCAGCCTTTTCCGGAACTACATCAGTTTCGTGGGAGCGGCCATTACCATCGCCTGCCTTGCCAGCGTGTCGCTGTTGTTCATGATCGAGATCACGTCGCATCAGGAGAATCCGTACCTGGGAATCCTGACTTACGTAATCCTGCCGTCCATCATGTTGTTCGGGTTCTTCGTCATCGCAGTAGGTATGTTCTTTGAGCGGCGCCGGCGACGGCGTGCCTCGCCGTCAGACATTCTTGCCTATCCGAAGCTCGATTTAAATGATCCCCATGCCCGTCGCGCTGCCTTCATCTTCCTTTTCATTACATCCTTGTTTATCTCGGCAAGTGCTTTCGGCAGTTACAAGGCGTATGAGTATAGCGAGTCAGTAGCTTTCTGCGGCAAGACCTGTCACAGCGTCATGAAGCCGGAATACGTTGCTTACCTGGCCTCGCCACATGCGCGCGTGCGCTGCGTCGATTGCCACGTGGGATCGGGAGCCGGCTGGTATGTACAGTCGAAACTCTCCGGCGCCTATCAACTCTATTCCGTGACCTTCAATAAGTTTTCCCGGCCGATTACGACACCTGTCCACAACCTGCGCCCGGCGCAGGAAACCTGTGAGCAGTGTCACTGGCCCGAGAAGTTTTTCGGCGCCCAATTGAAGACTTTTAATCACTACGCCTACGACGAAAAAAACTCGCTGCGTCAGACACGCATGCTCATCAATGTCGGCGGTGGCTCTCCGGCGACTGGGCAGGTGGCCGGCATTCATTGGCATATGAACATCGGAAACAAGATTAGCTATATGAGTACCGATGAACACCGGCAAACGATTCCCTGGGTTAGAGCTGAGGATCGGCTGGGGACTGTCACTGAGTATTACGATCGCAACCGGCCCGTGACCGAGGCACAAGTTCAAGCTGCCCCGAAACGAAACATGGACTGCGTTGAGTGCCATAATCGTCCGGCGCACGTTTATCAGCCACCTGATTTGTCAGTAGATCAATCCTTCGCCGCCGGCAGACTTGATACGTCATTGCCATACTTGAAGCGCGAAGCGATTTCATTGCTCTCGAAGACTTACGGGACCGAGGATGAGGCGCTAAAGACGATCGGGGCCGGTCTGGACCAGTTCTATCGTCAGAACTATGCGGATCTTTATTCCAGCAAGAGCGGTGCGATTAAGTCGGCTATCGGTGAGTTGCAGAGGATCTTTCAGACTTACACCTTCCCGGAAATGAAGGTGGATTGGAATACTCACCCAAACAATATCGGCCACTATTATTTTTCCGGTTGTTTCCGTTGCCACGACGGCAACCATGTAAGCAAAGAGGGAAAGGTCATCAGGAACGACTGCGACATTTGCCACACGGTGATCTATGACTCCGCCGCTCCGGCTGAAAAGAACGTCAAGACAGGACCTTATCAGCATCCGGTTAACCTCGGCGCCCTGGCAAAGCTCGAATGTACCACCTGTCACAAAGCCGACGGGCCGTTCAAGCATCCACTAAACCTCGGTGACATCTCGGAATTTCAGTGCGTTGAATGCCACCAGGAAAACCATTCTAAAGGGCCATTGAACATTGGCCTGGCTTTTGGCGGGGAGAAGAAACCGCCAATTAGAATGGGAAAAACATTTCTAAGATAGGTTCTGGGTTTACCGTCCTTTGCGGATCTTTGCGTCTTTCTTAGAGCTCTTTGCGGTTTAGTCTTATTAAGAGTGGAGGACAGTAACCGCAAAGGGCGCAAAGTATTCGCAAAGGCCCGCAAAGGCTATATGTACCTGGAATTTATATTTTGACTCGGTTGCATTTCTCATGGTGGGTAGGATGAGAATCATCGTTAGGAGTCGCCGTGAAGATTTTCGCAGAGCGGCGACTGGAAAGTGAAAGAGAATACCTCTGAAAGAGAACAAACAAAAGATCCTCGTCGTCGATGACGAAAAGATGATTCGCTGGTCGCTCGGTGAAGCTTTGCGCGGCTGGGGCTACGAACCAATTCAGACCGAGACGGCGGCAGCTGCGTTGGCAGCATTTGACTCGGAACAGCCTGCGGCCGTGCTGCTCGACATCAACCTGCCAGATGGATCAGGCCTTGAAGTGCTGCGCCAAATTCGACACCGTCAGACTGATGCTTTGGTGATCATGATCACCGCTAACGTTTTGGTTGACGACACCATCGCGGCCCTGCGCGGCGGCGCCTACGACTTCATAGGCAAGCCGATTAACCTGGAAGAATTACAGGTGGCGATTCGCAACGGAATTGAAGCCGGTCGCTTGCGCAAGGAAGTAAACCTGTTTCGGCGGGAACGTGCTCAGCGCTTCAGCTTTGATCAGATTGTCGGGGAATCGCCGGCGATGCGCGAGATGTTGGCACTGGCCCACAAAGTCGCTGAGAGCGAGGTCTCGTCCGTCCTCTTACAGGGAGAGTCGGGTACGGGAAAAGATTTAGTAGTTAAGGCAATTCATTATCACTCTTCCCGCGCTGAACATCCGTTTGTGGCTATTAACTGTGCGGCCCTACCCGGCACGTTGATCGAAAGCGAGTTGTTTGGCTACGAAAAGGGGGCCTTCACCGATGCTAAGGCGCGCAAGGAAGGGTTGTTTGAACAGGCGGAAGGTGGAACTCTATTCCTCGATGAAATAGGCGAATTGGAGTTAAGTTTGCAAGCGAAGCTATTGCGCGTGCTCGAGGAAGGATCGTTTCGTCGGGTCGGCGGTTTGAAAGACTTGCCGCTGGACGTGCGCGTCATCGCTGCTTCGAATCGCGATCTTAAAACCGAGGGCGAGGCCGGGCGTTTCCGTCCCGACCTCTTCTATCGTCTGTCGGTAATTCAAATTGATATTCCGCCATTGCGCGAACGCGGCGACGACGTGCGCCTGCTCGCCGAGCATTACATGTCCAGCTTCCGGAAGCGCTTGCGGAAGGGTATCGACAGTATTGCGCCCGAAGCGCTGGCTGCGTTTCTTAGTTACGAATGGCCCGGGAATGTTCGCGAGTTGCGCAATGTGATCGAGCGCGCCATGATCCTCGAGGATACTGACGAGATTAGTACGAAGTATCTGCCGCGCGGAGTGGTGGCTGACTCGCGTTCGCCAGCTGAGAATCGTCGTGATGCGCGGACCATCGATCCCATGCGCCTACCCGCGGATGGCTTGTCGCTGGAAGGTGTGGAGATGTCTCTGGTCAGGCAGGCGTTGGAACGCAGCGGTGGAAATCAGACAAAAGCAGCTGAACTCCTCGACATCTCGCGTGATCAGCTGCGCTACCGAATGAAAAAACTGGAAGACCTGAAGGTCGCTGCGACTGGGTCTGAATAATAAGAGCCCCAGTTTGGAGTGCGGTAACCTGTTACCGCTTTGGTCTTCGGCGACCTGTCGCCGTCGTCCTTGCGACAATACACTGCGCCTTTCTCTAACCTTGTATTCCATGCGGACGGCTGCGACAGGTCGCAGACGACCAAAGCGCTGACAGGTCAGCGCACTCCAAAAAAAGTGAATGTCCAACCCAACCGGCACAATTCCCACAAAGACGCGTCGCAGGGTTGACCCAGACGCGCTGGAGCGTTCGCTCAAGGAGCTGTCGGATATCAAGTTCGCGCTCGATCAGTCGACGATAGTCGCGATAACCGATCAACGCGGGACCATCAGTTTCGTCAATGACGCCTTTTGCCGGATCTCAAAGTATTCGCGCGAAGAGTTGCTGGGCCAGGACCACCGCATCATCAACTCCCGTTATCATCCTGAGGAGTTCATCCGCAAACTGTGGACGACCATCGCTGCCGGCCGCGTCTGGAAGGGGGAAATTCGCAATCGCGCGAAGGACGGCACCATCTATTGGGTGGACACTACCATAGTCCCGTTTCTTGATTCCGAAGGAAAGCCCTACCAGTACATTGCCGTCAGGCACGACATTACTCAACGCAAATTTGGCGAGGAGCAGATCCTGAGGCAGGCAGCGGAGCTACAACGGGCCGCTCAACTCTCGTTCGTGGGTGAACTTGCAGCCGGTCTGGCCCACGAAATCAAAAATCCGCTCGCCGGCATTCAAGGCGCCGTAGACATCCTGATTCGCCGTCGCGATAAGAACGATCCGGAGCGCGAAGCTTTGGAGGGTATGAGGCATGAAGTTCAGAGGATCGATCAAACAGTACGCGCGCTGCTCGACCGCGCTCGGCCGCGGCTGGTTTCGGTTAGGGCCACTTCACTGGCCGACATTGTGGGACGGGCGGTAAACCTGGCGCGCGCGCAACTGAATTCAGCTGAGGACGGTTCCACCATTGACATAGATTTCGAGCCTCCCGCGGAACCGTTAATTGTTCCCCTCGATCCGGCGCAGATCGAAGATGCGGTGCTCAACCTGATCATCAACGCCATTGAAGCGGTAGATCGTGATGGCAAGGTTAGGGTCCGCGTAGCTCGCGCTCAGAACGATAGAGCCGACGAATTTGAAGAAGTAGCCGTTGTTGAAATATGGGATAACGGCCGAGGCATCGGCAAGGAAGATCTCAATCGAGTTTTTAATCCCTTCTTTACCATGCGAAAGGACGGCACCGGTCTCGGGTTGCCGGCCGTGCGACGGATAGCGCGCGCACATGGCGGCCGAGTCGAAGTTAAATCTGAATTGGGGCAGGGCTCGACCTTCACGCTCTACTTGAAGCTTAGCTCCGACGTCTAATCGTTTTTGGAGTGCGCTGACCTTACAACCACCCCAACCGGGCTGCCCGGCTGGGGACCCCGGTGTCAGCGCTTTGGTCTTCGGCGACCTGTCGCCGCCGCCCTCGCGACACGCACTGCCCGTTTCTCTAATCTTGTATCCCACCCTGACTGCGG
>JANNJZ010000545.1:0-5579 GCA_031396065.1 Pyrinomonadaceae bacterium
CCGTGGGTTCGAATCCCACCGTCTCCGTGAAATAAGCCCCGGTGGAAGCGTTAACTTCCACCGAGGTTTTGAAAATCAAACGCGATTGCTCGCATCTGACCTCCGCAAGTTCATTGTGAGCCAATCGCCTAACAAAGGCAAGGGAGAATCACAATGGAACCCCGCGAAATCAAAGGTCTTGAAATAGCCGCTAAGTCAAAGCTAACCCGCAAAGGAAATGTTTGGTCTGTTCCGTCACAGAGCAACAAACAGAGTCGGTATTCAGTTGCCTTGAATGCTGAAAAGCCAAGTTGCACCTGTCGGGATCACGAATTCACCAGCGACAGGTGCAAGCATATCTTTGCTGTCGAATACACGATTGAGCGTGAGCAGACCGCCGACGGCGCGACCGTCACGACCGAAACCGTCAAAGTAACCCGCAAGACCTATTCGCAGAATTGGCCTGCCTACAACGCCGCTCAGACGCAAGAGAAGACACAGCTACAAGGATTGCTCTATGAGCTATGCCGCACTATTCCTGAGCCTGAGCAGCAACGCGGACGCCCGCGCTTGTCGCTTGCTGACATCATCTTTGCCAGCACGTTCAAGATTTATTCCACGGTTTCGGGCCGTCGCTTTCAAAGCGATTTGCAGGAAGCGAAACGACGCGGGTTTCTATCAAGGATGCCATCTTACAATTCAGTATTTCGCTATCTGGAATCGGAAGCCCTTACGCCTTACCTGTACGAGATGATCGCCGCCAGTGCGATGCCGCTCAAGTCAGTCGAGACGGACTTTGCCGTTGACTCTAGCGGTTTCAGCACCGGCCAGTTTATGCGCTGGTTTGATGTGAAGTATGGCAAGGAAGAGGATCGTCGCCAGTGGATCAAGGTGCACTTAATGTGCGGCGTCAAGACCAACATCGTCACGTCGGTTGAAGTAAGCAATGGCTACTCAAACGATCACGGCTACTTCAAGCCCTTGCTCGAAACGACCGCCGGGAACGGTTTCACAATGAAAGAGGTAAGCGCGGATAAAGCCTACTGAGCACTTCCTGCTCCGCCTTGTGTTTAGCACGATGTGTGTAATTTGTGCGGTTCTCTTTGCAGTGCACTTCATCCGTTGGAAGATGCGCGGTGGCAAAGCGAATCGCGTGAAAGCAAATAGCCATGAGATCGCCGCATGGCCTCCGGTCACTGCGACACCGAGAATGAAACTCATTTTTCGCCACAAGCTCGAGATTGAAATGGTTTCCTCTTTCAATCCATCAGAGCTGGAGGTCAAGGAACCACATACGGTAAAGCCAGTGCAGTGTTTGGATCGGGGGACAAGTGGTTCACCGAGTATGCTGGAACAAGAACCTGAGGTGCCTGTTTCAGCCCAGCCTCTGCATAGCACTCTTAATATGATCAACCAGAATGGGAGGGAGCATTGATGTCCACCGTACGCCTGTCAAAGGACGATAGCACGAACAATTCTGGCGCCGGGAATGAACCAGATGGTAACGGCGACAATAGGATAGCCGTCTACGTCAAGATCAGTCAGGAGGCCAGGGACATTCTCGACGCGGCCGCCACTGGAAGCCGCACCCGCGGGTCTGTGATTGAGGCACTCTTGAAGAGTTTCAACAAGCAATCGGACCCGTCAATAAGAGAAGGCATTCTGCAGGGCCAAAACCCAACTTTACTCAAGGAGCACGGCGAGTTACTGCAGCTTCGAAGTTGGGCTGAGCACGCCTTCGAGAACGAGCGTTACTTCTGGGCCGGCGGAATGTACAAGCGCCTGGCAAGTCATCCGAGTTGTACTGAGGGATTGAAGAATATTTGCGATTACAGGCTGAGCTTATGTTTGATTCGGTTGAGCTACGACGTTCGGGAGGAAGCATTGCAGTCGGAGTTGGATCCCGACTCGTACAGCCTGGCCTGCAGGACACTCGACAAGGCAATCAGCCTAACTACCAAGTTGCGGGATCGGTTGAGCAATAATCTGGTCTTCCCAAAATTGGTTCTTTATTACAATCTCGCCAGTTGTCACTCGCTGAAAGCCCAGTATCTAGTGGAATCAGAATTAGAGCCCAATAGTGACGAAGTAGTGCGGCTTTGCAATGCCGGCAAGGACCCGAAGGAAAAGGCGAAGGTGTGGAAGACAATTGGTCAGGATTGGCGCAACAAGCAGTTGATTAGAAATGTCGCCAAGGAGAAAGAGGTTGCTGTAGATATGGAGGCCACTAAGGCGTTTGATGATTTACAACAGATCATTCCCGTGTTCTCTCACGGCAAGACATTAACAGATCCCGATCTGATCCTATCTTCTGAGAGAGTTTGGCTCGTTGATTCAAGTCTAAAGGATGAGGATCTGATCTTCCTGCGATCTGACAGTCAAACCTGGCAAACGGAATTTCACAATTGGCGGAACGGAGCGCTAAAGGATCGTAAGCCTAATTCTTACGCAGTTGAATCGTTAATCGAAGATCCGGCTTGATGTCGTCTTGAGAGTAATAATTAGATAGAGACACTTGGATTATTGCCGATGCGACGAGGCCTGACAGGAGCTTTCAAGCACCTAGATTCTTCATGTGTCAGGTATCTTCGTCACTGAGGCCATCAGTCAAACAGGATTGATCCTTCTTCCTTCGCCTTTATCACAGCTGCAACTGCTGGCGTATTTTGCGAACGCGAGTCATCGCCCGCGGGCGTTCCAAAAAGCATTCACCATCAAAGAGTCTTAAAGCATTATCCCGATGTAACCCTCCCCTGTTTAGGACCACTCATAAGTAGAGACTTCCGGGTTTTGGGTTAGGAGATATTCCCTGGGCGTCATGTTGCCCAGAGACTCGTGTGGTCGTTCTTCGTTTGGCTTCTGTTCGCTCCGTCAGGAGGGTTAGGTAACGTGTACGCACCGTCCAGGACAATTGCGTAACAACTAGCTGGCTGAAACGGACTGGCCGTTTCCAGTATTTACAACGAGTTAGCGAGCGGAACGTGTCAGGAGATTTACGTAACCGGACTGTGAGTTATGGGGCAAACGGCGTTTCTGCCCCAAAAAGCAGATTGACCGAGTTCCCAATCCAGCCCTGACTCAATATCTCGCCCCAAGCTTCTTTCTGCGATTCACTACCATTCTTGCGCCCGCCAAACAGCCACGCGTTATGAGCGGAACGCAGTCTGAAATTTCCACGTGGTGTCTTCGGGACATTCCCTTTCCCTCTCCTCAGGCCAGTCTTACCTTCGGTGCTGCTCTGTGGCTCAAGCCGATGAACATCGTTCAGACCTCCATGGTTCAATCCTGTGAAAGGTAATGAATCCGCACCCCTGCGTTGCCTTTTTGCCATTGGGCTCTAAGGGCCAGAAAACCTAAGGATTCACGATATCCATTTAAGATCAGGACGCTCGGAGATGAGTTAAGAGCCAGACGAATGGATTTAGGGCTGCAGCAAAAACAGGTCGCAAGATTGCTAGGCGTCAGTGAGGATACAGTGTGCTACTGGGAGAATCACAGAGTCAGACCAAGCAGGCGCCTTGTGCCAAAAGTGAAAAAGTTTCTGAACGATTGAGAGATTCTGCGCCCCAATGGAGGGATCGGGTGCTTATGAATTTCCGTTCCGCCGCGCAATTGTCAGCCGGCGTCGGACCTTAGCTTTATGAAAAATACTTGTCTCGATTGAGCGAGGCTTTATCTTTGTGGGTTAACAGTCCTAATTAGGAGGAAGCGTTATTGTTGCCCTTTTCCCGATTTGGCTTTTTGCACCATGGAATCGGTTGATAGCGCATAATCTGCGATTATTCTTATTTCCTTTTTGTTAATTCGACCCGCCAAGTTAGCTGCCTCGCTCTTATTATCCGCGAGCAGCTTAGTTAGGACAGGAAGTAAATTCCAGTTAATGTTCATCATGGAATTCACATAGTTTTTGAAGTTTTCCGTATGGGGTTTATCTTCGACATTTAGGGACGGAATCGAATTGATAGATTTGGCCGTTAATTCGCTAAGATCTGAAAATCGATTTCGGTCGATCCTATACACCGTAGGAAGCAGATTAACTAAGCTGAAGATTCTTCGGTCACCGCCTTCCACTTTGGTGATCAACTTAATGGCATCATCGAGAGCGGTATAGGCGGCACCTGAATCGTTTTGATCAAAATAATAATTGGCTGTTTTCCTAAGACTCTCAGCTTTCGACAATGGATCGAAAATCTTCTTCGTTGCATAATTTGCGGAAACAGGATCGCCTGATTGTAGAGCTGCCGCAACGACTTGTCCCAGAAATTGATCAATTAGCTGTTTTCGGAAAGGCTCAGAAACTATATTACTGGGTATGTCAATCTCGACAGTCTTTTCGACTAAATCAACGGAGTAAGTGAATTTCCTTTCTTTCAGCGCCAAGTGAGCAGCGTTCACATACAACTCATATTTCGTGCCTTTGTGTTTGGTTTGTTCGGCTTCTGCTATCACTGCTCCTAATTTATCGGAGCTGTCATTAATTCGAGCATTCCTTTCCTGCGCTTCTTTGGACTCCTGTGAAGTCCTTGCTTTCAATAGAGTTTGAACAAAGGCAGCATTCGGTAAGAGTTCGGGACTTATGATTGAGATGTTTGATATAAGCCCGCTTAACAGGTTAAAGAATCCTTCAGTGTCGCCCTCCGGCATTCGTGCGGCGTTTCTCGATCTATTGATAGCTACGTTAAGAAATCTTTTCTGTAACTGCACTGGGACGTTCGGTTCGACAAAGTGACTCGACATCAAAAATAGTCTATACGCAGTAAACCTAGTTCGTCCCGTTTCCTCTGCATCGACGATTGCAGTTAACAGCCTCAATAGCTCTGGAGACTGTCGCTGTTGCAGTCGCCAAACCAAAATTTCTATTTCCTTTTCTCGGGATTGATCTCCAAGCAACTTGATGGCAGCATCGGTAGCAAGTTTTTCGCCTGCCTTTTGATTGAGCAACGAGTCTAAGATGCCTTGCTCATCTTCCAAGCTGACCTTATGCTTTTCTCTTAATTTGTTCGCCGCGTCCTTTGCATGCGTGTCAAGCAATGACAATAGTCGGGGCCTTAATACATTGAGGTAAAAGACAGGAATTTCCGCCTTATTTGCATAGAGGTCGTCAATGGCACGGACAGCTATATCCTCAGCTCTGTCCGTGTCATCGTTACCGTCTTTCCAGAGCCAGGAGGCAATCTTGTATCTTGTGAAAACCCTGACGGCTGCAAATGGAATATCTTTGAGCTGCCTTTCAAAACGATCGCAGATAATCTGTTTATTGATCCGGACCTCTAAAGGTTCGGCCGTCGTATCGACACTCTCTCGCTGGCCAAAAACGCTGAGCACACAGGAAAACGTAAAAATCAATACGGACAATTTCTTCATGCTTGCTTCCATCGACGCCAACAAACCATGCCTCGTTCGATCAAGGAAAGAATTCGGTTCATCAATCCGGCAGCTGAAAACTCTTTTTCCAAAGCCCCGGCCATACCTTCTGCACCTCTCCATCCGTACCTAGAGCCAAAGTCATCGGCGTATACAGCATCCGAGCCCGTCGGATGTCTTCCTTAGACATAGAGCCGACTTTGATATTGATTAGTTTGTGCTCTTCAATATGCTTC